>DASWVS010000562.1:0-2183 GCA_036401135.1 Fimbriimonas sp. | reverse complement strand
CGAGCTGGGGTCGGCCAAGCTGATCGCGGCGCGGGTCGGCCAAACTGATCGCCCTGCGGGTCGCCCAAGCTGATCGCCTGGGCTGCCCTGACCCTGAACAAACGACACGTGCGGCTCTGGCTTCGGCCAAGGGATGGCCTCGTGCATCCTTCCGGTCCCCCCGACCGCCAGGAGCGACAGCACGTGTGCATGCGGAGAATCGAGATGGACGACGTTCGAGAATTGGTGCGGCTGCACCGCATGAACTGTGGGGCGCGAGAGGTGGCTCGCCTCCTGCGGATCAGCCCGAACACCGAGCGGCAGTACCGAAAGGCCCTGGAGGCGGCGGGCCTCCTGGCGGGAGCGCCGGATGAACTCCCGCCGATCGAGACACTCAAGGCTGCGATCGAGGCCCACCTTCCGAAGAAGATCGCTCCACAACAGGTGTCCTCGCTGGAGAAATGGACGGCCCGGGTACAGGAGCTCGTCGACAACGGCTTGGGACCACGCGCGATCTATGACCGCCTTCGCCTGGAAGACGCGGACTTCCGCAAGGCGAAGGCGACGGTTTCGTCAATGAAGCGCCTGTGCCGCCGGCTCAAGGCGGCGAAGGGCATCCGGCCGGAGGACGTGGCGATCCCCGTCGAGACCGAGCCCGGCAAGATCGCGCAGGTCGACTTCGGATACGTGGGGAAGCTCTTCGACCCGCAGACCCAGACCCTGCGCAAGGCGTGGGTCTTCGTGATGGTGCTCGGCTACAGCCGGCACATCTACGCGCGGATCGTCTTCGACCAGACCGTCGAGACTTGGCTCTGGCTGCACGCGGAGGCCTTTAAGGCGCTGGACGGCGTGGTCGGGACCATCGTCCCCGACAACCTCAAGGCCGCGGTGATCCGCGCAGCGTTCGGCGTCGACGGCGGCACCGCACTCAACCGGAGCTATCGTGATTTCGCCCGACACTACGGGTTCAAGATCGATCCCACTCCGGTCTACGCGCCGAAGAAAAAGGGGAAGGTCGAGTCCCAGGTGAAGTACGTGAAGGGGAACTTCTTTCCTGGCCGAGACGGCGATGATGTCGTCGAGGTCCAGGCCGAGCTCGATCGCTGGGTGGTCGAGATCGCCGGCGAGCGCGAGCACGGCACCACCGGGAAGCGACCGCTCCACGTCTTCCGTGAGATCGAACAGGGCGCGCTCCTGCCGCTGCCGACCATCCGGTTCGAGCCGGTCGTCTGGAAGGAGGCGCGGGTCCACCAGGACAGCCACGTCGCCTTCGAAAAGCGCCTCTACTCCATCCCTTGGCGCTTTGTCGGCAAGACGGTCTGGCTGCGCGCCACGAAGGCCACCCTCGCCGCCTACTTCGACGACGTTCGCATCGCCACCCACGTCCGCGGCGGACCGGGGCTGCGCAGCACGCTAGACGAGCATCTCCCCGAGCACCGCGCCGACCTTCGCCACCGCAGCCAGGCCTACTGGGAGGAGCGCGCCGATCGGCTCGGCCCTGAGGTCGGCGCCTACGTTCGCGAGGTCTTCGCGTCGGACGACGTGCTCTCGATGCTACGGTCGGTGCAAGCGAGCGTCACTCACCTCGAAGGCTTCCCAGTCGAACGCGCCCGCGCCGCGTGCCGCAGGGCGAGCTTCTACGGCACCTACAGCTACCGAGGCCTCAAGAACATCCTCGTCCGCGCCCTCGACTTGGAGCCGCTCCCGGTGGCGGCGGCTCCGACGGGCTCTCCGCAGGAGAGCTTCCGCTTCGCACGAAGCGCCACCGAACTCCTCAACCTCCCCCTGGAGATCACCGATGAGCCCAACTGACGATCTGGTTCCGCTGCTGAAGAAGCTGCGCCTCTCCGGCGTACTGCAGACCCTCGACCTGCGAACGAAACAAGCGGTCGATGGCGACCTGTCCCACTCCGAGTTCCTCTACCGCTTGCTCGCCGACGAGGTGGAGCGCCGCGACTCGAAGCAGCTCTCGCAGCGGGTCCGCCGGGCGAACTTCGAGCACGCCAAGACCATCGACGACTTCGAGTTCCACTTCAACCCGTCGGTGGCGAAGGCGAAGGTCCTCGACCTGGCGACGTGCGCATTCGTGGAGCGCCACGAGAACGTCCTCATCGTCGGCCCCACCGGCGTCGGGAAGTCGCACATCGCCCAGGCGCTTGGGCATCGCGCCTGTCTCGCCGGTCACCAGGTGCTCTACGTGGGCG
>DASWVS010000561.1:0-4242 GCA_036401135.1 Fimbriimonas sp. | reverse complement strand
CTTCGTGGCGACGTCGCTGGCGCTTCGAGACCCGGTCCTCTCCAGCGAGGTCGTGGATCCTTCGCGCGTCCTGACGGAGCCTGCGCGAAGAAACACTCTGGGCGCGCAGTGCTGGCTCCTGGCTTCCCTGCTCGCCCGAGGGCACCAGGATGCGACGCTGGCGATCCTTACCGCAGACCACCGCATCGGCGAGCCGGAAAGGTTCCGCGATTGCCTGAGTGCGGCAATGACGGTCGCCGAGGAGCAGGGTGGAATCGTCACCATCGGAGTTCCGCCGGATCGACCCGAGACCGGTTACGGTTACATCGAAGAGGACGCCTCGATCCGCGTGACGGCGGAAGGCAGGGTCGCGGCCCGGTCGCACGCCTTCCGTGAAAAGCCGTCTCCGGCCACGGCGGAGGAGTTCGTGGCCGCCGGCAACTTCCTCTGGAACAGCGGTATGTTCTTCTACACGATGCGCGGGTTCTTGGCCGAGTTGCTGGCCGCCCAGCCCGAAGCCCACGAGGCCACCCTGGAAACCGCCGTGGCCCTCGGCCGGGGCGACGAAGCGGCGGCGGTCAAGGCTTTCGAGAGGCTGCCGAACCTGTCGGTCGACTACGCGGTGATGGAGCACGCCCAGAAGGTCTTCGTGATCCGGTCGGACTTTCCGTGGGACGACGTCGGAGCCTGGGACGCGATGGCGCGGACCTTCCCCGCGGACGAGAGCGGGAACGTTGTCGACGGCGACGCCATCTTGCTCGAATCCCACGACTGCATCGTCGTCAACGAAAGCGGCTCGACGGTCGTCGGGGCGCTCGGGTTGCGGGACATCGTGGTCGTGATGGCGAAGGATGCCGTCCTCGTCTGCCCGAAGGACCAGGCGCAGCGGGTTCGTCTGCTGGCCCAGGCTTTCGCTCAACGAGGCTGACGGCCCGTCTTTTCCCGACTTCGCATGGCCGCCGAGGTCGCGCCATTCTGCGACCTTGCCCCAGCCGGTTCGGGACCTGCGGCCGATGGCAGCGGATCCGGATCCGTGTGATCCTTTAGGGCAGGAGTAGTGAAATGCCCCCTATCGATTGGACCGCCGGATTGCTTCAGATCGCGACCCTGTTCAGCGCCGTCTTCCTGCTCGGGATGGTCGGCTACCTCCTGGACGCCTACTTCTGCCGCCTCGCCCGCTAGCCGGTAAGCTAGGGCGTGCAGTTTGAGCCGTGGCAGATCGCGCTCGGGGCGCTCTCCGCGCTCATCATCGGATTCAGCAAAACCGGGGTTCCCGGTACCGGCATTATCGTCGTTCCCCTCATGGCGTACGCGTTTGGGGGGCGGCTGTCGGTGGGGGCGACGCTCCCGATGCTCGTCTTCGCCGACTGCTTCGCCGTCAGCTTCTACCGCCAACACGCCTAATGGAGCCACCTGCGCAAACTGGCGCCGTGGGTGGTCCTCGGCCTGGTCGCGGGCACCGCCTTCCTCAAGTTCCTCGGAGAGCGAGAGGGTTCGAAGGACCTGCTCAACCCGGTCATCGGCGTGATCGTGCTCGCGATGCTCGCGTTGAGCCTGCTGCGTACGAAGCTAGGGGACCGGTTGCTCCCCACCTCTCCAGAAGGCGTCGTCGCCACCGGCGCCCTGGCGGGATTCACCACCATGTCGTCGAACGCTGCCGGCCCGATCATGCAGATCTACCTGGCGGCCGCGGAGATGAACAAGCTCCACCTGATGGGCACCACCGCCTGGTACTTCTTCATCTTCAATCTCGTGAAGGTGCCTTTCCTGGTCTGGCTCTCGTTCGACAACCCGGACAAGCCGTTGATGACCTTCGAGACGTTCCAGTTCAATCTCTGGATGTTTCCTCTGATCCTCATCGGCGCCCTCGCCGGACGGAAGCTGCTCCCCCACATCCCACAGCGCGTCTTCACGAACTCGATCCTGATCCTCGCGTTCCTTGGCGCGGTCCGACTGCTCGTATCCTAAAGGCATGAGGTGCTGCGTGCTCGCGCTGATGATCGGTCTCGCTGCCCCGGCGGTCGCCCAACTGCGCGAAGGGACGTATGAAGTCCGAATGAATGAAGCGGGAAGATCGAAGGCAGTCCCTCAAGATCCTCGGACGACGCCGCCTGGGCAGATCCGGCACTTTCTCATTCAGAAGAACCGATGGGCGTTGCTGGACATGATGGTCGGTTTCCAAGGAACCTACACCGTCAAAGGCAAAGAGGCGACCCTCCTGGTTCTCGAGAGTCCCAGCGGGAAACTGGGCAAGCCCCAGAAGTGGGCGTTCACCCTCTCCCAGGACCGCAAAACGTTGACCAGCAAGCCGATGAAGGGTTCAGATGTGACCCTGGTGTTCGTCTGGAAAAAGCCGGCAGTCCCGATCAAGCTGCCGTATTGACGCCTCCGGTACCCTAATGGGCATGTCGGTGCGCGTTCGGTTCGCCCCAAGCCCCACGGGAATGCTCCACATCGGAGCCCTGAGGACCGTGCTGTTCGACCACCTGTTCGCGAGGAAGCACGGCGGCCGGAACATCCTGCGCATCGAAGACACCGACCGGGCGCGGTACAACGCCGACAGCGAAAAGGAGTTCGTCGAGACGCTCCATTGGGTCGGGATCGACTTCGACGAAGGACCGCACGTCGGAGGCCCCTTCGGCCCTTACCGCCAGAGCGAGCGGAAGGATCAGGGCATCTACGACGAGCACATCCGAAGGCTCCTGGAACTCGGCCACGCCTACAAGGCCTTCGAAACCCCCGAGGAGCTCGAGCAGATGCGCGAGTATCAGCAGCTCAACAAGCTGTCCACCGGCTACTTCGGCGGCGAGTGGCGCGACGCCGATCCCGGGAAGATCGATCAGGCGGAAGCGGCGGGCTTGCCGTACGTCGTCCGCCAGCGGATCCCCCGGGACCAAAAGATCGTCACCCAGGACGCGATCCGCGGTCGGATCGAGTTCGATTCGAACCTGCTTCCCGACCCGGTCCTGATCAAAGCCGACGGCATGCCGACCTACCACTTCGCCGCGATGGTCGACGACCGACTGATGGAGATCACCCATGTGTTCCGGGGTGAGGAGTGGATCTCCACCTTCCCCAGCCATTGGCTGCTGTTCGAGCAGTTCGGCTGGGAGCGGCCGGTCTTCGTCCATTGCCCGGTCATCGTCGGCAACGACGGCAAGAAGCTCTCGAAGCGCCACGGCGCCACACGGGTGCTGGATTATGCGGCGCAGGGTTACCACAGGGACGCGATCAAGAACTTCATCGCCCTGATCGGCTGGTCCCCTCGCGACGAGCGCGAGGTCATGAGCGAGGCCGAGTTGATCGACGCCTTCTCGCTGGAAGGGCTCCAGCCGTCCCCGGGCAAGTTCGATCTCGAAAAGCTCAAGTGGCTCAACGGGCACCGTATCCGCCTGATGGATCCCGAAATCCTGCTCGACGACCTCGTCGCCTATGTCCGGATGACCTACACCCGCGAGTTCTGGCTCAACTTCGTGGACGAGAACCCGATGCCGAACCAGAAGCCCGTCGATGGCCCCGCGCTCTATGCGAAGCTTCAGCGGATCGCCGACGTCGCCGAGACTGACCGCCCCTACGTCCTGGCCGCCCTTAAAGAGGTCCAGGAGCGCGTCCAGACCCTCGCCGACTTCGGCGACGCGATCGATTTCTTCCTCGTGGATCAGCCCGACATGGACGAGAAGGCGGCGGCGAAGTGGCTGG
Source organism: Fimbriimonas sp. (assembly GCA_036401135.1). GTDB lineage: Bacteria > Armatimonadota > Fimbriimonadia > Fimbriimonadales > Fimbriimonadaceae > Fimbriimonas. Next base: position 564 of record DASWVS010000561.1, on the reverse strand, counting down.
GCCAGCCGCACGTGGCCGAACTGATCGACTGGACCCTCGCCAAGCTCCAGGATTCGCATGTCGAGACGGTCGAGCACTACGAAACGATCCTTCGAGGGTTTCAAACGCACAAGGGGCTCGAGAAGCTGGGTCCCGTGGTGCACCCGATGAGGGTGATGCTCACGGGCAAGACCCAGGGACCGGGGCTCTTCGAGCTGATGTCCGTCCTCGGCCACGACCGGATCGTCGCGCGTCTCCAGCGGGCGAGAGGCCTGGCTTCCGCCTGAGACCAAGTGATGATCAAGCTACTCGATACCCGCAACGACGACGTTCTCAGCCTTCTCAGGAAGCGGACGATCCATCGCGACGAGGGCACCGAGTTGACCGTTCGCGACATCATCGAGGACGTACGGCGTCGAGGCGACGAGGCGCTCCTCGAGAGCGCGCGGCGCTTCGACTCGCCGGAGGTCGACTCCCTGGTCGTCGACTTTGCCGAGATCGGCCAGACGGCGCTGCCGAAGCTCGTTCTGGACGCAATCGAGCGCTCGATGCTCCAGGTTCAAGCATTTCACGCGCGACAGCTCA
>DASWVS010000560.1:0-3110 GCA_036401135.1 Fimbriimonas sp. | reverse complement strand
GGGTGAACTGCACGAACCAGTTCGACGCCGCGAGCGGCTTCGGCGGATACCGGGAGAGCGGGTATGGAAGAGAGGGCGGCAAAGAGGGCTTGTACGAGTACGTGAAGGAGGCTCGGGGAGCGATAGGCGATGGGCGTGAGGCGTCAGATGAAGGTCCCCACGCCCCACGCCCCACGCCTCGAGCCTCTCTGGACCGCACCCACAAGCTCTACATCGGCGGGAAACAGGCCCGGCCGGACTCGGGGTATTCGCTGACGATCGGTGGAGAGGAGTTCGCGCGGGCGAATCGCAAGGATGTGCGAAACGCGGTCGAGGCGGCGCGTTCGGCGCAGCTGTCCTGGGGGGCGCAGAGCGGGCACGCGCGGGCGCAGATCCTGTACTACCTTGCCGAGAACCTTCAAGAGGTTTGGCCGGAGGCGACGCCGGTGCTTTTCGAATACGCGGCACGGGCCGACAAGCTGGACGGGCAGGTGCACAACGTCCCGCTGCGCTCGGTGACCTACACTTTGAACGAGCCGGTCGGGGTGGTGGCGATCGTCTGTCCGAGCGAGCCGGACCTGGCGCTGATCGAGCTCATCGCGGCGGCGATGGCCGCCGGGAACGCCGTGGTCGCCGTCGTCTCGGAAACCGACCCGAGGCGGGCGGTCGAGTTGTATCGCGTCATCGAAGCAAGCGACGTGCCGCCGGGGGTCCTGAACCTTCTGACGGGGATTCAGGCGGAGGTCGAGGGCACGCTGGCGGAACACGACGGGGTCGATGTGGTCTGGCACTTCGGTTCGGACGAGGGTCGAGAGAAGGTCGAGCGGCTCTCGGTGGGAAACCTGAAGCAGGTCTGGACGGGCGAGTACGGGCAAGCCTCGCCTCGGACGATCCTGCGGCATGCGACCCAGGTGAAGAATATTTGGGTGCCTTACGGAACCTGAGCCAGGGCGGGTCAGGCCCCGCCCGATGCGAAGGGACGGCAAGCCATCGCCAATCCAAAGACGGGTATCCTAATCCGAAGCGGGCGGGCGTAGCTTAATGGTAAAGCTCCAGCCTTCCAAGCTGGCCACGTGGGTTCGATTCCCATCGCCCGCTCCAGATATTTCAGATTGAGGCTTGTAATTCGAAGGTTGGCAATCTACAATCTGAAATTGTAACGCGGGCGTAGCTCAGTGGTAGAGTGTCTGCTTCCCAAGCAGAATGTCGCGAGTTCGAATCTCGTCGCCCGCTCCAACTTTCTTCAAGCGCGCCGGTGCCGCCCGGAGATCTTATATGCGGGAGCCTCGGCAGCGGAAAAGCCTCTCGCTACTGCGCGATCGTAGCCGAGGCTGACGAAGCAGCGAGCGAATTCGCGTTCGCGAGCGCGGCGATCGTCTTCGGGTAGCCGTTAAGAATGCTCACCGTGGCCTTCCGAACGTCGGCACGGACGTGATGGTGATCGTGGCCGGCTTCCTTAGCGACCGCCGAGATCGCCTCGGTCGCCTTGGTTCGACCTTCCCGGATCCCGGAGAACCAGTCGAGGGCCTGGTCGTCGCTCAGATCCAGGCGGCGGCCGTTCAGGACGAGGAACGCCAGGACGGCCACGAAGGCGGTCGGCTCGTTGCCTGCCTCCATGGGGCTCAGCTTGAGAAACCCGCTGAGCAGCCTCCCCGCCTGGGGGATAAGGCTGTTGCTCTCGCCGTAGGCATACTGGTAGTAAGTAGCCTCCTCGAGCCTCGCATAGTTGAAGCGGTGGACGCTCTTCGTCACCTGGAAGTTGATCCAGAGCACGTCCTGTACGGTGAGGTATTCGAGATGCACAGCGGATGGAGTCTACCTTTCGGGTCGTACGGCGAGGTCGCGCGCCGGCAGACATCGATGCAGCCAGGTCGCGATCAGTGCTCAGTGGGAACATACTGCGCCGCTTTCGCTTGGAGGCGCGCTTTGCGCGCGGCGCGGCGCTCTCGCACCAGCACTCTCAGCGATGCCCATAGCATGAGGGTGGCGCCCATCATCTCGCCAACCTCTTCGAAGAGGATCTGAACATGCTTCATATCGGGCGGGACGACGTTGGCAAGCAACCCAACTCCTGCCGCCGATCCCACGAACAGCACCGCTCCGGCCATGAAGAGCAACGTCGTTACCCAGGCCGCTTTCACGAGCCCATGGATGACCCTCGCCATCAGGATCAGCCCCAAAAGAAGGATCGGACCTAGGATGAACGGCCATACGCCCGTCACGCCCAATGTGGATTCGGATCGGTCCGCACCGATGACCATACGGTCCAGATAGAAGTGGCCGATCCCCTCATGGATCTGTGAGAACTCGTCCAGCGACAGGAAGCAGAAGCCGGCCGACATCAGAACGGCCGGCCATGGGACGCGATGAAGCCATACGACGTGCCGCTTGGCAAGCCGGGCGAAGCAAAACGCAATGAGGAACAGCTGGATCGACGAGTACCAGGTCGGCAGGTTGCGTTCTCCGTCAAGGTCCAGGAACATCCTGAGCAGGCTGCCAGGCTTTGCCACGAGGTGACTCACGCCGTAAGCCGCTCCGAGGGCCAGGTCCACGACGAACAACAGCCTGACCGTCAGGGGTGCCTGGAAGGGAAAATCCTTTAGCTCGCGACGCACGCCCGATTTGAAAAGCTCGCCACCGAGCGGAACCTCTGCCGCATCCGTCGCCCCATCATGCCTCACACGTTCGATCGTTCGTGACATGCCAGTTCTATTCTATAGACATCTATAGTCATAAGCAAGGTTACACCCTCTATGAGACCTAGGCTCAGGCCAATCGCCTAAGATGAACATGGGACTCTTTTGCGCCGTCCGGAAAAGAACGTATGGCAGTGTCAGCTCCCGTCATCGAGGCCGTTTCCGAAGCGGGGCTCGTGTACGTCACGGACGCTGCCCCCGGCATCCGACGCGAACGCGTCGGCGACGGGTTCCGGTTCCTCGACCCTCGTGGCAACGTCATCGAGGACGAGGAGACTCTCCGGCGGATCCGAACGCTCGCGATCCCACCCGCCTACGAGGACGTCTGGATCTGCCTTGATCCCAACGGGCACCTGCAGGCGACGGGCAAGGATGCTCGGGGGCGCAAGCAGTACCGCTACCATGCCCGCTTTCGCGAGGTGCGCGACGAGGCGA
>DASWVS010000559.1:0-3931 GCA_036401135.1 Fimbriimonas sp. | reverse complement strand
CCAGAAGAGCGCATCCTTCGACGTCGCGTCGAAAGGCGTGAACACAGAGCGGATCCTGCAGGTGATCGCCACCCTCAGTGGAACGACCTCCTACCGGCGAGTCGTGGTGAAGCCCGCCGCGCCGAAGGAAGTGGTGTTCGGACCGGCGACCGTTATCGGAGGAAGCACGACCACCGTTGCGGGGCGCGTGATCCTCGACGGCCGCGCGGGATCGTCGGGCGTTGTCGTCAACCTGACGCGAAGGTTCCTGCCGAGCTGGTCCGTCAAGGCGACGATTCCCGACACGGTCACCGTCCCCGCCGGTAAAGATCGCGTCAACTTCCCTGTCACGCACGAGGCGACAGGCGTGGACACCACGATGATCGTCACTGCCACGGCCAACGGCAAGTCGGCCTCCGGCCGCCTCCTCATCACCCCTCCCTAGGGTTCGGATGCTCTGCCTCTCCCCTCGAGGGGCAGAGCATGATAAGAAGGCCTCTCTCCCCGAGGAAGAGAGGCTGGAGTGAGGGTCGAGAGCAGGGCTTCAGCGAAAAGAGCCAATCGCCTCGAACGGCAGTAACCTTACTCCTCGTCCTCTTCGAACTCCGCCTCTTCGTCGGCGATCGTCCGCCCGACGTCGTAGACCGGCCCTTTGCCGAAGAGTGCGTCGACGTCCATCGGGTTCATCAGCACCTCGCGGGGGCGAGGGCCGTCCCGGGGGCCCACGATGTTCTTCTCCTCCATCATGTCCAGCAGACGCGAAGCCCGCTGGAAGCCGATCGAGAACTTGCGCTGGAGCATCGACGTCGACGCCTGCCCCCGGTCCACCGCCCACCGCACCGCATCCTCCCACAGCGGGTCGTCGGTCTCGCCGAAGTCCCCGCCTTCTTTCCGCGCGTCCGCCACCCCTTCCTCGACCGGCTGGAGGACGTACTGGGGGCGCTCCTGTTGGCGCCAGTGGTTGCAGATCGCTTCGATCTCCTTCTCGCTGACGTAGCACCCTTGGACGCGGACCGGCGCATTCGCACCGATCGGCGAGTAGAGCATGTCGCCCTTGCCGATCAGCGCCTCCGCGCCCTTCTGGTCGATGATCGTTCGCGAGTCGATGTGCGAGGGGACTGCGAAGGCGATCCGCGAAGGGATGTTCGCCTTGATCAGACCCGTGATGACGTCGACCGACGGGCGCTGCGTCGCGATGACGAGGTGGATGCCGACGGCGCGGGCAAGCTGCGCCAGCCGTACGATGATCGTTTCGATCTCCGCTTTCGCCTGGATCATCAGGTCCGCAAGCTCGTCGACCACGACCACGATGTAGGGCAGCTTGTCCTGGAACGACGCCTTCGAATTCCAACCGTCGATGTTCCGGACTCCGGCCTCGCTGAAAAGGTCGTACCGCCGGTCCATCTCCCGCCAGATCGCCCGGAGGACGCCCGGGGCTTCCTTGACGTCCTTGATCACCGGGCACATCAGGTGCGGGATCCCGTCGAAGAGCGTCAGCTCGACCCGCTTCGGGTCGATCATCACCAGGCGCACGTCCTTCGGCGTGTTCCGCATCAGGAGCGAGGTGATGAGCGAGGCGAGGCCGATCGACTTGCCCGCGTTCGTCGCGCCTCCGATCAGGAGGTGCGGCATCCGGGTGAGGTCGGCATACCGGTTGACGCCGCTGACGTCCTTTCCCAGGGCGGTGCAGAGCCGCGAGGAGTGGTTCTTGAAAAGCGGGTCCTCGCAGAGCTCCCTCAGGGAAACGACCGCCGGCTGGGTGTTCGGGACTTCGACCCCGATGGCGGCCTTGCCCGGGATCGGCGCTTCCACACGGACCATCGACGCCGCCAGGTCCATGGCGATGTTGTCCGCCAGCGCCGTGATCCGGTTCACGCGGATGCCCGGGCCGAGCTGGATCTCATAACGGGTGACGGTCGGGCCGGTCGCCACCTCCACCACCGAGGCTTCGATGCCGAACTGCTCGAGGGTCCCCTCCAGGGTCTCGATGTTCCTCTGCATCTCGGCGTGGCTGCGCGCCGGGTTCAGGATCGGTTCCGCCAGCAGGTTCGTCGAGGGAAGCTCGTAGCCTTCCTTCGCCGCCGCCTCGACCGGCTCGCGGTTCAGTTCCACCTCGCGGATCTTCGGCGCCTTCCTGCTCGGAGCGACGCTCTCCGGAACGGCGTCCGGCGGCCGCTCCGGAGAGCGTCGCTCCGGGGCGGGGGTCGCCCGCACCGGCTTCTCCTCCCGAACCGGCTTCGGGCGTCGCGGACGCTCCAACGTTCTTTGGCGGACGGTGACCACCGCCTGCTTCGGCGCGGAGAGCATGGTCCGGATCGGCACGTCGACGCTCAAGATCAGCCCGACGAGCGCGAGCGCTCCGAGGCCCACGACCTGCGCCGTTCCCAAGAGCTGGTAGAAAAGCCAGCCGACCATCGCCCCGAGGTACCCACCCCCCTCGGTGATCGCCGCCGGATCGAAAAAGTCCCCGTGCCGCTCGACCGCGAGGAAACCCAGCACCGCCAGGAAAAGGACCGAAAGCCCCCAGGTCAGGTGTGTCACTGCCAGCGACCGGCCTCGAATGAAGGCGACGCCGAGGATCCCGAGCAGGAAAGGCACGACCCATGCGCCGGTGCCGAAGAGCGTCTTCACAAGGAATCCGAGGCTGCTGCCGATCAAGCCTGAGTCCGGCGTGACCAAGGCCACGACGGCGACGATCGCCAACGCGAAAAGCAGAACGCCCGCAATGTCGAACGGCCGGTGCGTGCTTTGGTTCAATGCCTTGGTGGACTTCGCCGCCGTCGCCGGCCGAGCGCTCACCTTCATCTTCCCTGCCCCCATTTACTTTCGCCCGATCCTTGGGCGCATGGAACAGTATACGGCGTCAAGCCTCGGGAGGATCGAATTCCGCAAGTCCGCCCGTGGTGCGGACCGCCAACTGAGGACCTCTTGCGCCGTTCGCCGCATTTTCCCGATCTTCCTGCCTTGCGTGATCCGATGGATGCCTCGCCCCGAACGTCACTAGGGAGCGCAGGCTTCAGCCTGCATGGGTCCGCAGACTTCAGTCTGCGCGACAAGACTTGGGCCGCCAAGTCGCTGCCCGAGATTCGGAAGACGATGCCTAGAACAGGATCGGCCGCTCGCGGCGGCGGATGTTCAGGAGGAGTCCTACACAGGCCATGCACAGCCAGACGGCGGTGCCGCCGTAGCTCATGAACGGGAGCCAGAGGCCCACCACGGGGAGGATCTGGAGGACCATCGCCATGTTCACGAAGGCGTGGAAAAACAGCACCGCGAAAATGCCTCCCGCGACCATCTTGAAGAACGGATCCTCGGCATGGACCATGATAAGCCAGATCCGGTAGAAGAAGAAGGCGTAGCAGAACAGCAGCAGGCTGCACCCGACCAACCCGCCCTCCTCGCCGACGACCGAAAAGATGAAGTCGGTCTGCTGCTCGGGGATGAATCCGAGGTGCTTCTGCTGGCCCTTCAGGAAACCCGTGCCGTAGACGCCTCCGACGCCGAAGGCGATCTCCGCCCGGTCGGGCTGCCAGTTGCGGTCGCGGGTGTCCTGGCCCTTGCTCTGGAGGCCGGCGATCCGGTCCTTCTGATAGCCGTGGAGGAACTTCTCCGATACGGCGGGCACGGTGAACACAAGGCCCGCGACGAGGGCGAAGCAGGCGACCGCGGTCGCCCAATAGCGCATAGGAATCCTTCCGACGAAGGTGATCGCCAGCCAGGTCACGAAGATCACGATCGTCGCGCCGAGGTGGGGCTGTGAGATGACGAGGCCCATCGGAACGGCGACGTGCACGAAACTCAGGGCGAACGTCGACCATCGGTCCGCCCACTCCTGTCGCGAGGCGAGGAAGCTCGCGAGGGTGAGGATGACCAGCAGCTTTGCCAGTTCGCTGGGCTGGAACTGCAGCGGACCGATGTCGATCCACCGCTGGGCGCCCTTCACGTCCTTTCC
>DASWVS010000558.1:0-2948 GCA_036401135.1 Fimbriimonas sp. | reverse complement strand
TCAGCGCCGCGAGGTAGATCAGCATGTTGCCCCCCGCGCCCCACCAGACGCTGAGGAGGGCGATGCTCGGCATCGCCCACTTCGGGCTGCTGATCCACGGAAAGCTGCCGTTGAAGAACGCGACGACGCTCCGGAACCAGTCCCACTCCACCGGCACACGACCCAGGAGGGCTCCCAGCGAATGGAGGTAGTAGTTGAGCAGACCGAACTCCGCCGAGTAGATCCAGCGCCAGAGGATGGCGACGACGGTGATCGACATGACGACCGGCAGGTAGAACGCCACTTTGTACAGGGTCGTCCCCCGATAGTCCTGGTTCAGCCCGATGGCGAAGAGGAGCGAAATCAGGTTCCCTGCCGGCACGGCCAACACCACGAACAGGAACGTCCTCGCCATCGCGATTCGGAAGAGGTCGTCTTGAAGGGCGGTGGCATAGTTGGCCAGGCCGACGAACGGCGTGTTCTCGCTCAGCACGTGCCAGTTGTGGAGGCTGATCCAGAACCCGTAGACCAGCGGCGACACCACAAACAGGAGGAAGAGCACCCCGTACGGGGCGAGGAAAACCAGCGCCGCTTTCGCGTCGTCGCGCCGATTCATTGCCGCCTCAGGACGTTGTTCACCCGTCTCGCCGCCGTCTCCAGCGCCTGCTTGGGGTCCTCGCCCCCATTCAGCACCGACTCCACCGCCGAGTCCGCGAACGGCGCGATCTGGTTGACGGCCGTCGAAAACGGCTCGAAGGTCGCCCAGGGGAGCTGTTTCGCAAACTGCGGCTGGACCTTGAGGCGCTTGAACTCGGGAGACTCAAGGACCGACTTCCGGACTGGCACCTGCCCTCCCTTCGCCCACTCGATGCTATGGTCGCTGAGGTACTTGACGAACGTCCACGCGGCGTCGCGCCGGTCTCCTTCGATCCGATCCGGCATGACCATCACATGCCCTCCCGCCCAGACCGCCTTTTTCGGTCCGAAGAACGGGACGGGCGCGGCGGCGTAGTTCAACTCCTTCTGGTTGTCCAGCTCGTTGATCATCCAGATGCCTTGGAACGCCATGGCCACCTTTCCCACCCGGAAGCCCGCCCATCCGTCGTTTCCTTCGGGGGTTGGGCAGATCTTGTACTTAAGGTAGAGGTCCTCCATACGCTGGAGCGCGGCGACGGTCTGAGGCTCGTTCAGCGCGGACCTCTGCATATCGGGCGAGAGCAAGCCTCCACCGAACTGCTGGAAGAAGGTCGTACTGGTCAGGTGCAGGTCCGTGAAAGCGAAGCCCCACTGGTCGACGTCGCCGTCGCCGTCCCGGTCTTTTTTCAACTTTCGCGCCGTCTCGAGGAACTCGTCGAACGTGGTCGGGGGTTTGTCGATCCCGGCCGCCCGGAAGAGATCGGTGTTGTAGTACATCCCGAGCGGATGACAGTCCAACGGCAGTCCGAACCGCTTGCCCTCCCAAAGCCCCGACGTCCAGGCGGTGGCGACGAAGTCGCTTGCATCGACCGTCGCCGCGAAGTCGTCGATGTTCTCCAGCGAACCATGTGCCGCGTATTCGGGGACGCGGTTCGCATGGATGATAAAGACGTCGGGCGCACCCCCGAACGCAAGGCCGAGGGTGACCTTGTCGTAGAACGTTCCCCAGTCGATGATCTGCATCTTGACCCGGACCCGGCCTTGGTGCGTTTCATTGAACCTTCGAACGATCTGCTCCATCGTCTTGCCGTCCGGCCCGGTGAAGCCGTTCCAGAAGGAGATCACGATCGTCCCGTCTTGAAGGCGAGGATCCGCGTCCTGCTTCGAGCAGGAAAGGCACGCGAGGCAAGCCAACGCGATCGTCGCCGCCCGGAGCAGGTGAAGACCTCTCATGCCTCTCGCTCCACCAGGATCTCGGTCGGTCCGTAGGTCGGCCCCAGACATCGCGGGCCGAGGGGCGTCCAGACGAGTTTGTCGATGCACATCCTTCGCGCCGTCATCTCAGGGTCCCACGCATGGTAGACGATGTAGTCGCTTCCGTCCGGCCCCTCCACGATCGAGTTGTGTCCCGGCCCCAGCACCTTTCCCGGCACCGTCTTCAGCGTGCGCGGCATCGGACTGTCGGACCCCTCGTAAGGTCCCAGCGGGTCGTCGGATACGACGTAGTCGAGCCCGTAAGTCTCGTTGGTCCAGTTTCCGCCGCTGTAGAAGCAGTAATAGCGGCCTTCATGCTTTCGGACGCAGGGACCTTCCAGGGTGTGCCAGTCGTAGACGGCGCCGTACATGGTCCGATCCTTGAGGTACCGCTGCCAGTCCTGAGTTGCGCGCATCACGACCTCCGGCTGGTGGGAGAGCCGGTCCATCGCCGACAGGGGTTCGACCACCAGCGCCGTGCCTGGCCGGGCGGTGTCGAGGAAGTCGCGAGCGTAAAACAGATACCAGAGGCCGTCGTCGTCTCGAAACGGCGATGCGTCGATGGCAAAGGAGCAGTTTTCGTCCGACAGCCGACCCAGGTCCTCGTAAGGTCCCTCCGGCCGGTCCGAGGCCGCGACTCGGAGTTGGTGGCCTTTGTCCCCTTGGCCGACCGAGTAATACATCCAGAAGCGGCCGGATTCGAACGCGATCTCGGGAGCCCAGAAGTCGGTGCCGATCCCGGCCGGCCTCCTCAGCGCGCCGCCGAGCGGCGTCCAGTTCACGAGATCATTCGACCGGAGCATCCGGAACACGTGTTCGCCGTGGTCCGCGGGGCTGGTCCCGATCGCGTAGTAAAGCCCCTCGTAACGGAAGCAGAACGGATCCGCGAAGTACTCGGCATAGACCGGGTTGGTGTAGAACAGCCGTTGCATCGGTCTCATTTTTAGATTCGAGATGTGGAATACTGTCGAGTCCAATTTCAAGGTTACATCAAGTGGGCTCGCTTGACTCTATCAATCCTTGGCAATTGCATCGACGCCCTGCTATAGTATGCGTTAGGTAACCATGCCCCTGTCAGA
>DASWVS010000557.1:0-3969 GCA_036401135.1 Fimbriimonas sp. | reverse complement strand
CGGACAGATGGAACCTCAGAAAGGCTCTGATGTCGGTGGCGATTCCGTGAACCGTTTTGGGTCGGTACGAGTCCTGAAGCTCAGTTAGGAACCTCCTAAGGTGGACCGACTCGATGTCCTGGACGTGCTTCACTCCTTCCTTTGCCAGGAAAGACTTGAAGTGTTTGAACGTGGTGTTGTAATGGATCAGTGTGTGCTCGGAGTGACGGCTACTCTTCTGATGGAGTAGGAACTCCTCGATGGCGATGTCGATTCCGGTTTCAGATTCTAGGTGAACCGTACGGTGAAGACGCATTTCAGATTCTCCTTGAGACGTGATCTAAGGTCGAATCTGAGTTCAAGAGAGGGGGATGGTAGCGGCGGGCGGACTCGAACCGCCGACACTACGGGTATGAACCGTATGCTCTAACCAACTGAGCTACGCCGCCGCGACTCGTGTATTATGTCGCCTCGGACCGATCGCGCGCAAGCAAAAGGGCCCCATGCTGCTTCCCCTCGTCTTTCTGCTCTTCAACCAGGACACTACTCGGGTCGACCTTCTCGCCCGGCAGCGGAACACCGAACTCCTGTCCCGGATGCTGGCACCGCTGCCGTCGGGGGTGCGGAATCCGATCGAAGTGGTCCGGACGAACGGCGCCTATCAGACCGGAAGATTCGGATGGCGGGCCCTCGAGGGACGGACTCCGGGCAACGAGGACGGGTTCATCGTCCTGACCACGCCCCTTACCAGCGAGGATGTCGGGGAGCTGGTTTTCCGCAAGGTCGACGACAAGCTCGAGTACCTTCCAGAAACCGACAGCCTCGGGATGAGGATCGTGCGCCACGACTTCGAAGTCGCCTTGGACCCGACGGCGCGAGAGGCCAGGATCACCGACCGGATCAAGGTTCGGAAAACCGGGGCCAATCGCCCCTATTTCCTGTTCCGCATGTCTCCGCACTACCGGGTCGCCTCGGTCGAGGATGGAGGCGGGCAACCGATCGTTTTCTCCCAGATCGGCGGGACCGTCTTCCTGCCGACGCCGGGCACGGTCGAAACCGACTACACCGTCCGGTACGTGGGCGCGCCGAATCTTCGGCTCTACGCAGGGAGCATCGGAGATCGCGAGGCGAGCCTCACGAACGACTACTGGTATCCGCTGATCGCGCGGCAACCCGCCCCCTACAGCCTCGAGGTGCGGGCGCCGAAGTCCTGGACCATCGTCGCGCAGGGCGAGCCGGTGAGCGTGCAGACGGAGGGCGAGGAGACGGTCGCCAAGTACAGGATGGACCTGCCCGTCGTCTTCTACAGCCTGGCCGCCGGCGAGTACCGGTCGATGAGCCGAGATGTGGAGGGGAAGCGCTACTCGGTCTGGGGGGTGAGCCTTCAAGACGGAGAGATGAGCGATCAGCTGGAGCTTCTCCCGCCCGTCGTCCAGTTCTTCGAGAAGAAGTTCGGCGTCTGGCCCTTCGCTCGCTTCGGCATGCTGCAGAGCAACGTGTATGGGTTTGGAGCGCTCGAAGCCTACTCGTTCGCCACCTATGGCGGGGGGATCCCGATGGAGGATCCCCACGAGGTTTCCCATACCCTCTTCGGCGGGGTCTTGAACAACTCCTATCTGAAGTCCTTCTGGAACGAGAGCTTCGCCTCGTTCAGCGAGGGCTTCTACCGGAGGGAGGTGGAGATGGGGAGCCGCGAGGAGCGGCGGGAGGCCTTCGTGGAGACGCCCTCTGTCAATCCGCGCTACAACGACTACCCCATCAGCGACGCCGGCGCCGATGTCGGGAACGTCGCCGGAGACCTGGGATATGGAAAGGGCGGGTACGTGTTGCAGATGCTGGAGCGCCTCGTCGGCACGGAGACGTTCGTTCGCTCGGTCTCCCGGTGGCTCAAGGAGCGTCCGACGGACCGGACGGTGGAATGGTCGGATTTCGAGTCCGTCGTGACTCGGGAAGCGCCCAATTCGCCGGTGAAGGCCTTTTTCGACGACTGGGTCTACCGGCCGGGCTATGTCATATTCGATATCGTCGACGTGCGCATGAGCGGGTCGAACGTGAGCGCGACGCTGGAGTTCAAAGGCCGGTCCTTCACCCTCCCGCTGGAAGTCATGTTGGTGTCTCCGGACGGTCGCCGCGAATTCGTCACGGTTCCGGTGGCGGGGCGGCCGAGAAAGGTCGAGCTCTCGATCCCCGCGCCGTTCCGACCCTCCCTCGTGACGTTCGACCCCTGGCGGCGGCTGCTGCGGCCGATCTCGGCCGAGGAGTCGCCGGCCGAGTTCGCCACCCTTGCGGCGCGGATGCAGGTGTATTCCGACCCCGCGCAGAAGGACTTTCTATCGAGTTACGGGCGAGGGCGGCGGCTCGACAAACTGCCCTCCGACCTGAATCAGGTCTTCCTGATCGGGCATCCCGACTCGACGCCGCAGATGCGGGCTCTCTGCCAGAAGGTCGGTTTCGAGGTCTCGGGAAACTCCCTGACGTACAAGGGAACCACCATCGATCTGACGAAGGGCGGGGCGGTGGCGATCGTCGACCTCGACGAAGGCCGGCGTTGTGCGATCGGGCTGGGACGCACCCGGACCGAGCCCATCCTCGGTCGAGCGCGCCTCGCCCTCTTCGACGAGTACGGCCGTTTCCTTCGAGGTCTCAGCGAACCCAAGACCACAGGCCCCTTGACGTTCCGGCTCTAGTTCAACTCGCCGTTGACATTCAGCTCGTTCGTCCACATGTGGGGGGCTTCCGACCCGTCCTGTACGTTCCAGGTGCCCGAGAACCGGTCTTCCCAGTTCGTAACCTCGCCGCCCGCTCTCGCCTCTTCCAGCATGTCGAAGTCGAGGTCGGCGACGACGACGCCCTCTTCGTTGAGCGGCGTTTCGCGAAGGACCGCTTCCACGGGGAAGGGCTCGATGCTCGGCGAGATGATCGCGCTCGAACCGTAGCTCACGGGCACGGGCTCTTTGCCGAGGTCTCCGACAAGCGAACTGTGGACGACGAACACCTGGTTCTCGACGGCGCGGGCGAGGCAGCTCCAGCGGACGCGCTGGAACCCTCGCTGGGTCTCGGTCCAGGCGGGGACGCACTGCACCAGCGTCCCGGATTCGGCGAGCGCGCGCCCCGCCTCGGGAAACTCCGAGTCGTAGCAGATCGTGACGCCGATCTGCTCCGGCAGCCTGACCAGCCCTGTGCCGGGGGCCATGCGCCACATCACCGACTCGTACGTGGTGAGGTTGTTCTTTTCGGCGAGCACCACCCCCTCGTGGGGAACGCCGATCGCACAGACGTTCTTGATGCCGTCCTCGGTCTGTCGGAAGTGCGAGCCGCCCACGATGATCATGTCGCTCGAGGTGCTGATGCGCGCGATCCATCCCTCGACCGCGTCGGCGTACTGGGCGAGGTACTTCGCCGCATCCTTTTCCTTGATTTCCGGCGCCATCGGGAGCATCTCGAGGACGTGAAGCTCGGGAAGAACGACGACCTGGGCCCCCTCGTCGTGGGCCGCGCTGACGAGATCGTAAAAGTGCCCGAAGTAGCGGCTATCCCGCTTGGCGGGGCGGATCTTCCATGCGACGGTGGCGACGCGCATTTTCAACGGCGCCGCTCCAGGAGGGCCGCCGCGTTCACCGACTCCTCATCGTCCATGTAACCTCGCAGCACCTCCACGAACTCCAAGCCCATCCGGAGGAGGGGCGTCAGGGTTCGATCGGCAGCCTCCCCGCGTACCACTCGTTCCACGTATTCCTCTACGCCGGTCTCCGGGTGGGACGTGGCAAAGGCCCGGTAGTCCGGAATCCGGCAGGCTGTGCCGTAGCGTGCCAGGCCCCTCTGCTCGACGAGGCGGTACCGCTCTCCGTAGAACGCGCGGCCGATCCCAAGGCGGCGATGCATCGGATGCACGGTGATATCGAGGCCGTAAAGGGTGGACCCGTCAGGATCGAAGGCCCGAAGGTACGGGCCGCCGACCGTCTCCGACCAAGATCCATGTTTCTGCCACTG
>DASWVS010000556.1:0-4820 GCA_036401135.1 Fimbriimonas sp. | reverse complement strand
GCAGGTGCGAAGAGGTCGTCGCTATCGGCGCCGTACATCAGCTGGGACAGGCCCATCTGCTTGGCGTTGGAGATGACAGAGGTTTTCTTAGCCGCCACCTTGGCTTGCGCGAAAACCGGGAACAGGATCGCGGCGAGGATCGCGATGATCGCGATCACGACGAGTAGCTCGATGAGCGTGAAGGCCTTCGAACGGGTATTCATGAAACAAGCTCCACTTGCGTATCGGTCTTTCGACCTGGTTCATCGTCCCTTCTGGGTGGGGCTGTGGATCCCAGCACCTGCGTCGGTGCATCCAGCAGGACATGCCGATAAGTTCTGGACTCGGGGCTGTCGATCCGCTCGAGGAGCAGCTCGGCCGCGAGTTCACCCATACGATTGAAATCTTGGTAGGCGGTCGTGAGGCGCCCACCTCCTGGAAGCCAACGGAGCAGGCCGTCGAAACCGGCCACGGAGACGCTTTCGGGAACCGGGAATCCGGTCCTTTCGAAGACGTCGGACAAAATCAGCGCAATCGAATCGTTCACCGCGAAGACGGCGGTCGGAGGATTGGGAAGGCCCATCAGCTTGGCCCCCAAACGTTCCAGGCTCTGCGTCTCGGATTCCCGATTGATCAACTCGTGCCGCACGACCAGGTCTGGATCGAACTCGATGCCGCCCTCGGCGAGCGCGCGCCGATATCCTTCGAACCGATCCGCCACCGTCGAGACCTCGTCCATGTTCGTCACGCACGCGATCCTTCGGTGGCCGAGGCCGATCAGATGGCCGACCAACTGCGAGGCTGCCGAGACGTTCTCCGTCCCCACGAAGTCGGCGTCGAATCCCGCGGGAGGCTTTCGGTCGATGAAGACCAGCCGCTTCCCCGCCACCCGCGCCTTCTGAAGCGCCGGAAGGCTTTGCTCGCCTCCCAGAAGCCACACGATCGAACCGGCGCAACCCTCATCGTCGCAGCACTCCTGGAGGAAGCGTTCCTCGGCTTCGAGTACCTCGCTCCACCGTGTTTCGCCGCCCGCCGCGATCACGACACGCAGGTCTCTTCCACGCATCCCTTTCTGGATGCCGCGGAAAATCGAGGAGACGGTGAAGTCGTCGGTGAACGGCCATAGCCAAACCGACACATGGTTCTCTTTGGTCGCGGCGGTCTGAACCGGATCGCGCTCGCTGGGAACCGAAACGACGGGCCGGTGGTGGGGTCGAGACCGGAGCCAGCCTTCGTTCCGTAGGATTTCGAGCGCCTTTCGGACCATCGTCCGGCTCACCTCGAACCGTTCCGCGAGTTCGCGCTCGGAAGGAAGCGGACGTCCCATCGGGATCGATCCCTCTTCGATCTTCTCCCGCAGCATCCGCGCCACCGACTCGGCCAAAGGTGATTCGTATCTCAAGACCTATGCTCCAAAAGCGACCACTTTAAACCACTCTGAACCATGTGATGGGCCTAATATACACTTTCTTGGGTTTTTTGCCAACCTTTTTTCGAAGCGAGTAATCTTGCCTACCTAAATGTTCGATCCCAAGCACAAATCCCGAACGATCTCGGAAGGCGCCGACAAGACCGCAAACCGCGCGATGATGCGGGCGATGGGACTCGGCGACGCCGAACTCGCCCAGCCGTGGGTGGGTGTGGCGTCCGTATGGAACGAGGCCACCCCGTGCAACGTGAACCTGGACGTCCAGGCGCTGAAGGTCTCCGAATCCATCCGGGCCAACGGCGCGACTCCCCGGCGGTTCAACACGATCTCCGTCAGCGACGGAATCGCCATGGGGCACGAAGGCATGAAGGCGTCGCTCATCAGCCGGGAGGTGATCGCCGACAGCGTCGAACTGATGATGCGAGGGCACTGTTACGACGCACTCGTGGGGATCGCAGGTTGCGACAAGTCGCTGCCGGGGATGCTGATGGCGATGGCTCGGCTGGACGTACCCAGCGTCTTCCTCTATGGCGGCACGATCATGCCGGGGCGCTTCCGCGATCGTGACGTGACGATCCAGGACGCGTTCGAGGCAGCGGGCGCCTATGCGGCGGGCACGATCGACGAGGAAGAGCTTCACGCCGTTGAGTGCGCGGTCTGTCCCGGGGCGGGCGCCTGCGGCGGTCAGTACACCGCCAACACGATGGCCTGCGTCGCCGAGGCGCTCGGAATGGCGCTGCCCGGTTCATCGAGCCCGCCTGCGGAAAGCGACGAGCGAGCGCAGGTTCTCGAGGAGGTGGGCAGGGCGATCGCGAACCTCTCGCGAACCGGCCTCCTCCCTTCCCAGATCCTGACCCGGGAGGCGTTCGAGAACGCGATCGCGATCGGCGCCGCCACCGGCGGCTCCACCAACATCGCCCTCCACATCCCCGCCATCGCCCACGAACTCGGCATCGAGATCACGTTGGAGGACGTCGACCGGGTCAGCCGCCGGACGCCGACGCTTGCGGACCTGCGCCCCGGCGGCCGGTACGTCATGCTCGACCTGCACCGGGTCGGCGGCGTCCCTCAAGTTCTCCGGGCGCTGCTGGACGCCGGTTGCCTCCACGGGCACTGCATGACGGTCACTGGCAAGACGATGGCGGAGAACCTCGCCGACGTGCGGATCACGCCGGGCCAGGATGTGGTCCGCCCCCACACCGATCCCATCGCCGAGCATGGCGGCCTGGTGATCGTTCACGGCAACCTCGCACCCAACGGAGGCGTGATCAAGACGGCGGGCGTCAAGAAGCTGGTCCACACCGGCCCGGCACGGGTGTTCGACTGCGAAGAGGACGCGATGAACGCCGTCCAACACCGTCAGATCCAGCGAGGCGACGTGGTCGTCATCCGTTACGAGGGGCCGCGAGGAGGGCCTGGGATGCGCGAGATGCTCGGGGTGACGTCGGCGATCGTCGGACAGGGCCTCGGCTACGACGTGGCGCTGCTGACCGACGGCCGGTTTTCGGGCGCGACGCGCGGGCTCATGGTCGGGCACGTCGGGCCGGAGGCGATGGACGGAGGCCCGATCGCTTTGATCCGGGATGGCGACGTCGTCACCGTCGACGCGGAAACGGGCCGACTGGAAGTGGAACTCGGCAGCGACGAGCTCCAGCGCCGAAAAGCCTCCTGGACAGCCCCGCAGCCGCGCTACACCCGCGGGGTGCTGGCAAAGTACGCGCGCGAGGTCGGACCGGCGAGCAAGGGCGCCGTCACCCAGTAAGGAACGGCCGGTGGGCTTTCAAGGGAGAGGGCCCGCCGCCCTATCGCGCACTTAAGGGCCTTTGGGCCAGGCGGCGCAGGCGGCGACAACGAACCTCAGCACTCCGATTGCACCCTACCGGGAAAGCCCCGGCCGGCGCTAGTCGTGATTTCTCACGACGAGGCTTGAAGCCTCTTGGACATGGCGCGATGAGGGATCGTCACCTCCACGAACGGATCGCCTTCGCCCTCGTAACCCAGTCGGAGGTAGAAATCGACCGCCGACTCGCGAGCATGGAGGATCATCGTTTGGAAGCCCATGGCGAGGGCTTTCTGCTCCGACCACCGGATCATCGCCTTGCCGACGCCCCTGCCCTGCCAATCAGGACGAACCGCCACCTGGCGCATCTGCACCGTGTTCGGGTCGACCTCGGTCAGAACGAGACAACCGACGCAAAACTCCCCGGCAAAGGCCCCTAGGTGAACATCCTCTTCCTCCTCGGCGATTTGGCCCGGCGTGAAATCGAGCCCCAGAGGCCGGCGAAGCACTTCCCTTCGAAGCTGCAGGCAAGCGTCGTAGGCCGGCGATCCGTGCTCGACCTGGATCAGCGTTACGCCGTTCACTTCTTCTTGGGGCTGGTCTTTTTGGCCGTGCCCTTCCGTTTGAAAGGCTTTCGTTGGGAGGGTCCCGCCTCCCGCTTTGCCGAGAGGATCTCGGCGGCCTGTTCCGCCGATAGCGTCAAAGGGTCCGTTCCGCGCGGAAGGGTCGCATTCGTTTCGCCGTCGGTCACATAAGGCCCGAAGCGGCCGCTCATTACCTTGACCGGGCCGGCCGCCCCTGCGATCTCGCCGAACTCCTTGAGCGCGGAGGGGGCGGACCGGCGAGCCCCGAATTTCGGTTGCGCCAGGATCTCCGTGGCCTGGGCAACCTCCATCTGGGCCGCGCTTCGCCAATCCTCGACGGTCCGGCGGTCTTCTCCGCACTCCAGGTAAGCCCCGAACTTCCCGACCTTGAACAGGATCGGCTTCCCACTGTCCGGGTGAGGCCCGATCTCCCGGGGGAGCGAACAGAGCAGCTCGATATCCTCCTGGGTCAGCTGGCGGGGATCGACGTTCGGGGGAAGCGAAATCCAAGTCGGCTTGACCTTCGCCTCGATCTCTTCCGGCGTGCGCTCGACCTCGAGGTAGAAGCCCTGGCGGTTCTTGAGGAGGAGCCTTCGACCCGTCTCCGGGTGCGTACCTACCGACTCGGCCTCCGGCGCCTTCTGTTGCAGGAGTTCAACCGCCTTTTCCAAAGTGAGGTCCGCGGGGGCAAGGTCCTCCGGCACGTTGCCGTAGCGCTTGGCGTCTCCCTCCCCGACCTGCAGGAAAGGCGAGCCGTCCTTTCCGTTTCGGACGACGATCGGCTCTCCGGTTTCCGGGTGGTTGCCTACTACGAAGGCCGGGTACGGGATCTCCCGCTTGCGCTCCTCCACCATCTGGCGCAGGCCCGGCTTGCCGTCCTCTCCGAGGAAGAAGCTGCGCAGGTACTGCTTCGAGCTTTCCTGGCCTTGGGAGATCTCGTCGAGCGTCTCGTCCATCCGGGCGGTGAAGCCCAGGTCCATCAGTTCTCGGAAGTTGCCCTCGAGCACCTCCATCGCCAGAAAGGCTTTGAAGGTATACCTTCAAAGCC
>DASWVS010000555.1:0-7025 GCA_036401135.1 Fimbriimonas sp. | reverse complement strand
GAAACCTGGGCGGCGAACGGTTGTCCGCGATCCTTCCAGAGCCGGTCGAACTGGGGATCGGCGAACTCCTCGAACCCGTCGCACTGCAGGTAGAGGCCATCGTTTCGCCGGGGCAACGGAAGACCTTGCGCGGCTTTTCCGAAGAGCTCCGCCGCGGGATCCCCGCGCCGCGTACCGACCTCGGCCGCCCGTTCCAGAGCATCGGCCACCATCATGTTCGTGAACAGGTTGTTGTTCGTGATCGGCTTGTACTCGTCCGGCCCCATCACCCCGAGCAGGGATGGACGCCCTGTCGATGGATGGGAATCGATCCGTTCCATCCAATAGCGGGCCGTCTCCAGAACGACGTCCGCCGCCTTCGACTCGAGGAACTCCTCGTCTCCCACCGACTTCTCGAAGTAGGACAGGCCGTAGACCACGTCCGCCGACACGTGGACCTCATGGTCCGCGTACTGCCAGTTCGGGCAACACTCGAGGCCCGCCGGATCCGACTCCCAGGCGTAGCGCGCTCCGGAGTATCCGTAGCGAGCGGCATTCTGCCTCGCGCCGTCCAGGCTTTGGATGCGGAACCCGACGAGGGTGGCAGCCCGTTCAGGGTCGGTCGCGGCATAGAAGGGCAGGAGGTACATCTCGGTGTCCCAGAAGAACCGGCCCCAGTAGGCTTCTCCGGCGTATCCCTTGGCGTCGATCGCGACCCGTTCGTCACCGCCCACGTGAGCCCGCAGCAGGTGGTAGATCGAAACGCGCATCGCTCTCTGCGACTCGGGATCCCCGTCGAGGACGACGTCCGAGTTCCGCCAACGCCTTGCCCAGACCTCCTCGTGCTCGGCCAGCAATTCGTCGAAGGTCCGTGGCTGCGCCTCTTCGAGCGCCTCCTCGACCGGCTTGCGAACTCGGTCGCGGCTCGTCTCCACCGCCGTCCGCTTCTCCAGCGATAGGGAAACGCCGGGTTCCATTGGAGCGCTGCATACCAGCCAGACGCCCCGCCCGCCGAGGGCGACCCGAACCTCGCCGGGCGCGCTGAACAGCTGCGAACGCATCCTGACTCGATCGCCCGCGTCGGTCGCAAGGTCGATCCCGATCGCCTTCTCTTCCCCCGCCCATGGCTCGAGGGTCGCGAAGTGGTCGTATCCGTTCGTTCGCACGGCTCCGTCGATCCCCGCGTGCACTTCCAGAGACGCCGGTTGGTCGGAGGCGACCGTCATTCTTGCCATCGTCAGGGAGCGTCGAGATGCGCTGATGAACCGCTCGAACCGGACCTCGATCCTCTTGCCCGAGCCGGTCTTCCAGACCAGCGACCGCCGAAGAACGCCCGTTCGAAGGTCGAGCGCCCGCTCATGGGAGGCAACCTCGCACCGCTCCAGATCCAACCGCTCGCCGTCCACATAGGGGACCAGGCTGACGAATGAGGGGAGGTTGATGATCTCGTTGTTCAGCAGCGGGTGCTTGCCGTAGACGCCGGGAACGTACGTGCCCCACTTCGCCTTGTTCGAGCGGAACTTCTCGGCGGTCACATTCGCCGGCATGCGCAGGTACTCCTCGTCCTGCGGCGCATCGGACAGATGCTCTTCGAGCGATCCGCGGAGATGCAGGTAGCCGCTCCCCTGCGTGAAGAGCCCTTCGATGGCGCGGTTCGTGTCCGCGTCGAACCCCTTTTCGCGCAACACCCATTCCTGGTCCAAGGGTGAAGGTTACCTAGCGAGGCTCGTTGCGCGGCCCTCCGTCCGGCGCCGCAACCATTCGGGCTTGCTATAATGCTGAAACACCTGACAGAGTGATGCAAGGACCACAAGGCTCTTTCGCGAAGAGTTCTGTTTCCAATTCCCCTCTTGAGTTGCTCATCCCATGAACCTCTCCCTCAGAGTCGCCTGCTGCTTTTTCGCCCCTGCCCTTTTCGGTCTGCTCGCAGCCGGATCCGCCCCCTCCCAGGCAGCCCAGGGCTATCGGGTGACCGGCATCCTGACCGCACCCCCGGGAACCGTGGTTGTCCTGAAGGAGCGCAACAACCAGGAGATCACCGTTACGGCCAAAACCGATGGGAATCTACGACTGACGCAAACCCCCTTCGTCTTCCCCAAGGAGGTGCCGAACGGCTCGATCTATAGCGTTTCGATTCACCGGGCCGAGGCCAACCTCGTCTGCGCCGTCACCAAGAACGGCGAGGGGATGGTCGACGGCGCGTCGCCGGTCGTTTACGTCGTCGGCGACCTTTCCGCGGACCTGGCCAGCCGCTCGACGGACGACAAGACCAGAGGGACCTTCTACGAAACCGCGGCACCGGCCATCGGCGGCAAGGGGGGCGACGACGGCCGCTACGTTGCCTTCGTCTCCTACGCCGCCGGGCTCGATGGTTCCACCGGGAAGAAGCGCCAGGTGTTCTGGCGAGACCGCCACACGGGTGTGACCAAGCTGATCAGTTCGTCGGCGGCGGGCGGCGAAGGCAACGGCGATAGCGGCGCGCCCGCGATCTCGGCCGACGGCAGGTCCGTCGCTTTCGAATCCTATGCGACGAACCTCGTGCCGATCGATACCAACAACGTCCGCGACGTCTTCGTTTGGAATGCTGACACGAACACGGTCACATCGGTGAGCGACGCTCCGGGCGGCATCGAGGCCAACGCCGAGGCGTACGAGCCGACGATCTCCGGCGACGGAAAGCTGGTCGCCTTCACCTCGTCTGCATCGAGCCTGACGTCCGACGTCGACGGCACGTCGCAGCCCAACGTCTTCCTCAAGGACCTCTCGTCGGGGTCCGTGACTCTGATCAGCCGCGACGAGAAGACGCGAAAGGCAGGCGGCGGCTCGCGGCCCTCGATGTCGGAGGACGGCTCTCGCATCGCCTTCTACAACTACGCGCCTTTGCTCGACACGGACAAGAACGGACTGTGGGACATCTATCTCTGGGAGCGCGGCGGCCAGAAGCTGAAGCGCCTGAGCATGACCTCCGAAGGCGGCGAGAGGGCACAGGGCGACGAAAGCGCGAGCCGCATCGTCAGACCGGCGATCTCGGGCAACGGCAAGTTCGTAACCTTTGCGACAACCGCCGGCAACGTCGTTCCCTATGACAATAACAAGGTTCAGGATGTCTTCATCGTCGACGTGGACACCCTCCGGATCTCGCGTCTCAGCCTCGACAACAACGCCGAAGAAGGGGATGCGGACACACCGGTCGGACAGGGCGAGAAGGCCAGCCTCAGCCACGACGCCAAATGGATCGTCTTCACGACCTCCTCGAAGAGGTTCGGCGGCGGGGTCGTCATGAAGAACCTCGTCACGGGGGAGATGCGGGTTGTCGCGCCCGCTCCCGGCACCGCGGTCGGCCGTCCGGAGATTTCCCGCGAAGGCGGCTACGTTGCCTTCGGCACCAGCGAGAAGCTCGACCCGCGCTTCCCCTCGTCCGGCATCTTCGTCCGGTTCATCGCCGGCAGGTAGAGGCCGTACCAAGGGCGTCGGGTCAGGCTGATCCCCTGGAGGCGGGCTCTATTGAAACCAGGTACACGTCGTTCTCGCGCATGGCGTACTCGCGCACGAACGTCTCGCCGGTGCGTACCGTGACCGTCTCCACCTTTACGGGCCTTCCCTCGTTTCGACGTTTGATCTTCTCGACCTGCGGGCGGGTGAGCTGGCTCGGGCGGCCGAGGTCGAGGTAGTCGGAAAAGGGATCGTTGATCCGGTATCCGACGCGGTAGACGGCGAGCCGGTAGTTGCCCGGCTTCAGGTTCGCAACGCGGAGCCGGACCTTGCCCTTGGGCTTCGGTTTGATGTCCGTCACGAAGAACTGCTGGTTGTTCGTGCCCTCGGGGAGGCTGTTCGTATAATCCCAGAACAGAGCTTGGACGCCCCCCTTTCCGTCCGTCGCCGCCAGCGACGAGGCATCCTTGCAGCGAAGCCGCTTCGAACCCAGTTTGTTCAGGTATTCGTACGCCCGGAACGCCGGTTTCCTGATGTCCTGGTAGTTGAGCAGGCCGAAACCCCCGTGGAACGGCGTCATCCGGGGCCCGGCTTCCTCGAAGATGTCGGTGAAGGTCCAATACGACATCGAGTCGGCGTAGCCCATCGAGCCTCGGAGCTTCTCGAGAATGCAGGGCGCGCTCACGTAGCTGTCATGGACCGGATCCGCCGGCGTGTAGGAAGCGCTCCATTCGGTGAAGTGGAGAGGCAGGTCCGGCATCGACGACTCCCCGATCTGCTCTCTGACCCGTCTCACGTCGCCCACGATCGAATCCGGATTCCGGCTCAGCACGGTGCCGCGCCCGCCGAATTCATCGAGGAATCCGACGTCGACGCCGTAGGTGTGGGTGGTGGCGAAGTCGAGGGGCGTCCCCGTCTCGGCGCAGTACCGGATGAACTCGGGAATCCACGCCGCACCAGCGGTGGCGGGACCTCCGACGCGCAACGAGGGATCGACGCTTTTGACCGCCTTCGCCGTCGCCGTGTAGAGGTTGAAGTACTCCTTTTGGTCGCCGGCCCAGAAACCGTCAAGGTTCGGCTCGTTCCAGACCTCGAAGTACCACTTCCTCACCTCGTTCATGCCGTAACGTTCGACCCAGTGGCGGGTCAGGGCGGCGATCAGGCCAGCCCACTTGTCATAGTCCTTCGGAGGCGTCACATTCCCCCGCCACCAGAAGATCGTCTTGTCGCCGCTCGCCAACGCGCCCGGCATGAAACCGAACTCGACGAACGGGCGGACCTTCAGGTCGACGAGGAAGTCGTAGAGCTCGTCGATGTATTGCCAGTTGTAGACCGGCTTGCCGCGCTCCTCGCGATAGACCGCCATGTCGTCGGTGAGCAGCCCGTGCATGCGGATGTACTCGAATCCGCAAGCTTCCTTCGCCAGGCGGAGCTGCCGCTGCCAATCGGCGCGAAGCCCTTCGTTGGCGCGCCCCGCCCCCACGCAGAAGCGGGAGACGTTCCCGAGCGGGCCTTCGACCCCTCGGACGTCGATGTCGATCTGTCGCATAGGTGCTCCTCCTTGAGGGGCGAGAATAGCCAAGGCGCAAGCCAGAGGGGTCACCGGATCGCCTCGCCGAAGAATGTGAAGAGGCCGGAATCCGGATGGGCACTGTCGGGAGGCTGAATCTGCCGAGCCGGCGTGGACCAGTCAAGACGGCGAGCGCTTCTTGCCGTCACCGGGACCGCGGGAGTCGAGGCAACGCCGTCGGGGGCGTCGTTGGCGAACACGGCAGCAAAGACCATGGATGGATGCCGCGAGCTTACTCGCCGGCGAACTGCTTCGATGCATCTATCGAGAAGGACCGTGTCTTCGGTTTCGCGCGGAGGCACGTCGGAGCGGCATTCGGGGGGAAAGTGCTTCTTGCAGACGCGGTCAGTAGCGGGGCAGGATCTCCCGGTCGTACAGGACGACTGCCACCCGGTTCGGCATCGATCCTTCCGACATCCCCTCGACGGTGTACTTGCCTTCGCCCTTGTTGATCGAGAGTTCCTGTCCGGTCGAAAGATCGTTGGCCCGAATCGGTTTGAAGCCTTGGTCGAAAGGCAGCGCGAAAGCGTCCCCGCGGAACTCCTTCATGAGGTGGACGCAGACCCGATCGCCCCGGTAGCAGTAGCCGACCCTTCGGTCCTCCGGTTGCCAAGGACCGCCGCGGGTGCCGTAAATCGACTCCTTCATCGACTCGATCCAACGGCCTGCGGCGAGCAGCGTGTCGGCGACCTCTGGCGGGATCACGCCGTGGCGGTCGGGTCCGACGTTCAGCAGGAGCACCATGTCCCGGACAACGCAATTCACGAGCATCTCGACGATCTCGTGCGGCTTGATGACGCGCCCCTCGGCGAGCGCCCCGCGGTCGTACCCCCACGCGCCGGCGGTGGTCATGCACTTCTGGTAGACGTCCTTGCTTCGGATCGGACCGAAAACCTCGTGCCCGCCCTCCTCGTCCCGATAGTCGCCGATCCAACCGTAGCGCGGGTTGACCATCGCCTTCGGCTGGTGCGCACGGACCACGCCCATCATGCCGAGGGGACGTCCTTCGGCGTCGCGCTCGATGTACTGCGGGTCGATCGGCCACGCGTTGTTCGGAGCGAGATACCGACCCGGCTCGTGGAAGTAGGCGGCGTCGGCGTCGGTGCCCTGCTGACCCAGCCACCCGCCGTCCCAGAAGACGTGGTCGATCTTTCCGTACCGGCTCACGAGTCGACGAACGTTCGCGTAGTTCTCCTCCTTCATAAGCCGGGCGTTGTCTTTATGCGAGGCGTCGGCCTCGTACCCGAACGGGTTCGAATTACAGTCGTCGCCGGTTACGTCGTAATAACCAGGGTAGCGCCAACTCAGGGGCGAGTAGTACAGCCCGACCTTCAGTCCCGCCGCGCGGCAGGCCTTCACATAATCCTCCACGAAGTCGCGGCCGTGGGTTCGCATGCTAGAGAACCCGTTCGGATGCGGGCTGTCGAACAAGCAGTAGCCGTCATGGTGGCGCGCGGTCAGGCACATCCAACGCATGCCGGAGTCCTTCGCCAGCTTCGCCCACGCCGCCGGATCATAGCGGTCGGCGGCAAAGTAGTCGTTGCTTTCCCTATCGGTCGCCAACAGCCGGTATCGGTCCGTCGGGATGCCCTCGTTGTGCATCAGCCACTCGCCCCTTCCCGGCCCCGCGTAAAGTCCCCAGTGGATGAACATGCCGTACTTATCGTCGAGGAGCCAGGCCATGTCGCGGTTGTCGAGCTGTCGGATTCCGAGCTGCTCCACGGGCATGCGCTGGGAGTCGGTGTTATTTGGAGAAGACGCCATGAAAATCTGCCTGGGGACGACCGCGAAGGTCTTCGCCGAAGACTACCTATAAGTATGGGTAAGGGAAATAAGACCGGCTTTCCTGTCCTTTGCCAACATAGAAGTACCAGCCTGTCCGGCTCATGGCACCGAACCTTAAGGGTCGTGCCCCAAGACGTGGTGTAGCGTGTGCCTTCCGTCTGGCTCAGCATACTCACCATCCGCTGGCCCTGGCGAGCAGGGCGTCGTTCTTCGTACTCGGCAGGCCAAGGCTCTCCCGGGTCGTCTGCCTGCGTGAGAC
>DASWVS010000554.1:0-2750 GCA_036401135.1 Fimbriimonas sp. | reverse complement strand
AGTCTGAAATATGGAAACTTCACCGTCCTCGAGGAGCCTGGCATCTACCGGATCAGCCACGGCGTCCTTACGAGGAACCAGTACGCGGCGCGACTCAGCCGGCTTGAAACGGTCGTCGTCCGCGCGACGCTCTGGCAGCGGCGGATCGGCCGGTGCAACCTCTCGATCGGAACTGCCGGAACGTTCGGCGAGCAGGGGATCCTTGCCCCGGTCGCGATGATGCTCGACGAGAAGGTGCTGCCCCAGCGGATCGAGAGCGTTTGCCCGCCGTGTCGCATCGAGGAGGATCGTTGGCAGCCCCTGCCGAAACGGTATCGGTGGACGCTCGTGGCGCGCTGGGCGATGACGACCGTGGTCCTCATGATTCCGGTTGCGGCCACCGTCCTTCAAGCGTACCGGCACGGGGGAAGCCCGTTCATGCATGCGATGCTCTTTATCGTTCCAGCAGGGACCCTCGCCATGTTTGCGAGCTCCCTCCTCGGGACGATTCGCGCCGGCTACGCGGTTGGCGAGGACGTCGTGGCATCGAGGTACGGCTTCTTCACCCAGACGACGAGCGTGATGCCGCTCGAGCGGATCGAGGTCGCCATGGAGAGCCAGCCGCCGTTCTGGCGCCGCCACGGCCTGGTCGCCCTGGACGTGAAGGGGATGACCCACCAGGTGGCGTTTCCGATGTTGCCGAAGGAGGTCTCGGACGCGATCGTCGAGCGCGTCGCCGAACGATCGAGGGCGCGGCAGGATGCGAAGCGACAGGCTACAGAGGAAGGTCCTGGAGGATCCGGCATGCCGTCTCTTCCACCGTCATTTCCGTCGTATCGAGCAGCATCCATCCCTGCGGAGCATCCTTCCTCAGACTCAGGTTCATCCATCGGATGATCTCGTCTAGCATCTTCGGGTTGAAGTCCTTGTTCGTCCGCTCGTGGTTTCGCAGCAGGTTGGTCTCGAGCGACGGCAGGAGGCAGACCTTCACCACCGGACGGTCCGGGAGTCGCAACCGTATCAGGGACTCGACGCGAGGGAGGTTGCGGCAGTGGTCGACCGCCACCGCGAAGCCGGCCGCGTGGTACCTCAGGGCGACGTCGCAGGTCGCCTCCTCGGCGATCTGAAACTGCCGCTCGGTCTCGTCGGTCCATGGTACGGAGTCCGAGAGCCCCTGGACGACCCACTGGCGCATCTCATCGACATGAAGGTGGAGCCCGAACTCGTAGCGCTGAAGCAACTCGTGGCACAGGGAGGTTTTTCCCGCTGCGGGCGGGCCGGAGATCCAGAAGATGGGAGCCATCCGTATCGAGCGTACCAGTCGTCAAAGTGCCTGATGACCGACGCTCTGGCCTCGATCCCCTGCCTCGCCTGCGGGCACGACCGCTTCGACGTGCTGATGACCCCCTCGGAGGTGGAGCAAGAGCGGCGCTGGCTGGAAGGGTTCTACCGGGAGCGGCTCGAACAGGACCGGGAGAACCTCAAGGACCTGGCCGACTTCACGCAATCGGACCCGGTGTTCGTCGTGCAGTGCCGCCGGTGCGGGACGATCATGCGAAACCCGCAGCCGACGCCCCCGGTGCTCGAGCGTCGCTATCGCTTCGACCGATACGGCGAAAGGACCTTGGAGCACCTGCTCGAATCCGAACGCGGCTTCTTTCGGGAAAAGGCAGGGCTCATCGATCTGTTTCCAGGGGCGCAGGTTCTTGAGGTCGGCAGCTTTGTGGGCGCGTTCCTTCTCGCCGCACAGGAACGGGGCTGGAGGGCCCGAGGGGTGGATATCGGGGTCGAAACGTGCGCCTTCATGCGGAGCCTCGGGCTCCACGTCCACGAGGGTAACTTGGCGGACTTGCCTGAAACCGATCCTCTCGACGCGGTCTTCGTCTGGAACACCTTCGACCAGATCAACCGTCCACTCGAACTCCTTCGCCGGATCGGACAGCTTCTGAAGCCGGGCGGGTTGCTGGTGCTGCGCTTCGCGAACGGCAACTTCGAACGCGCGTGCCTCGATCTGCGCCGGGCGAAAAAACGCGAACCCTCGGTCCTCAAGGCGCAGGCCTATAACAACTTCCTCACCTTCCCCTACCTTTGCGGCTACAACCCGAATTCGATCGAGATCCTTCTCAGCCGGCAGGGCTTCCGCCTCAAGGAAGTGCGCGGCGACACGATCCTGCCGCTTTCGACCGAAGATACGGGGGAGGCTTTGAAAGAGGAGGAGCGGCGGGTCAAGCGCGCGGTCGCACGCGCCTGCCGCCTGTCCACGGTCGAAGCCATGCCCTGGCTCGATCTGGTCGCCACGCGAGAGGCGTGATCCGGTATCGTCCGCGTATGAACGCGTTCGAGCAAACCTGGAGCCTGACGCGCGGCCGCTTCGACGACGCCGTGAAGGGCCTGAGTCAAGAGCAGCTGAACTGGCGGATGCAGAAGGATGTGTTGACGCTGGGGGAGATGGCATTGCATGTCGCCGGCGTCGAGATCTCGTTCGTATCGCAACTCACCGGAGAGCCGCTGGAGCCGTTTACGCAGAGGGTTGCCAAGGCGGCGACGGATGGCGTGGTCAACGAATCGGCGTTCCCGTTCGCCGTCGAGGAACTGACGCCGGAAGTCGTCGCAGAGGCTCTCAGCCGAGCCCGGCAGACCGTGGCGGACGTTTTTGCGAACCCTTCGAAGATCCCGGAGGGCAGGCAGATCAAGAGCGCCCTGGGACCGATCATCGATGCGCCTGGAGCTTTCGCCCGGCTCGCGTACCACCCCGGCTACCACCAGGGCCA
>DASWVS010000553.1:0-1631 GCA_036401135.1 Fimbriimonas sp. | reverse complement strand
AAGCCCCTTCCGCGATCAGCCGCAGGCTGTCCAGCACCGGCATCTGGAAGGCGGCCATCACCAGCACCATGATGGCGAGCAGGATGGCGGCCATCGACAGGGTGCGCCCAAAGAAGCCCCTACCCGACATACGACTCCGCGTCGCCCGCCTCGCGCAGCGACCCGCGACTCAGGAACCAGATCCGATCCGAAAGCTCGGACAACTCGTCAAGGTCCGTCGAGACAAGGACCACTGCTGTGCCCGCCGACTTCGCGTCCCTGAGCGTCTCGTGAACGAACGAAGTCGCATGTAGGTCCAATCCGCGCGTCGGATTGACGGCAATGAGAAGTTCCGGCATCGTATCCAGCGTGCGCCCCACGACGACCTTCTGCTGGTTGCCCCCGCTCAAGGTCGACACAGGCGTTCTGGGAGATTCGGCTCTCACATCGAACCGGCTCATCAGGGAGCGGCACCACTGAAGACAGGCTCGGGCTCTGAGGAACGGCCCCCATGTCAGTTCGGACTTGCGGTGGCCGGTGATCAGGGAGTTGTCCAGGATGGACATGCCCACGGCGAGCCCGTCGGAGCGACGGTCCTGGGGGATATATCCGAGTGTGACCTGGTCGTGCCGCAACTCCTTCCCCTTCCAGAGCAGGCTGCCGCGGTATGCCCGGACGCCGGCTAGGGCTTCGGCCAGTTCGACCTGGCCGTTCCCGTCGACGCCTCCGATCCCTACGATCTCGCCGGCTCGGACCTCAAAGGAGAGGTCCCGAACCGCCGGCTCTCCGCGGTCGCCGAGCACCGACAGGTGGTCCGCCCGCAGGCCAGGCCCGGTGGCTCCGCCGGCACGCGTGCGCCGGGGGGCGAGCAACTCGCCCACCATCATGTCCGCCAAGGCCTTCCCATCGAAAGCCCCGATCTCTCCCTCGCCCACGTTGCGGCCGCCGCGCAGGACGGTGACGTAGTCGGCGACGGCGAAGACCTCGCTGAGCTTGTGGGCGATAAGGATGACGATCCTGCCTTCGTCCGCCAGTTGGCGCATTACGGCGAACAGTTCGGCGACCTCGGCCGGCGAGAGTACCGCCGTCGGCTCGTCGAAAATGAGCACCCGGGCGTCCGTCGAAAGGACCTTGAGGATCTCGACGCGCTGCTGGACCCCCACCGGCTGCGAACCGACTTTTCGGTCCGGATCGATGCTCCACCCCAGCTTGTTCGCGAGCTCCAAGGCCTGCGCCGCCATGGCCTCGGATCGGAAGGTGCGATTGAGGCGATCGAGTCGATAGAGCGCGAGGTTGTCCGCAACACTGAAGTCGTTGACGAGCGTGAAGTGCTGGTGGATCATCCCGATCCCCAACCGGCGGCATTCGAACGGCTTGCCGCTCGGGAGCACGGCGGTCGAGCCTTCGTTGTAGGCCACCCTCCCCGAGTCCGGGTTGACGAAGCCGGCTAGGACGCCCATCAACGTCGACTTGCCCGCGCCGTTCTCGCCTAGGACCGCATGGATTCTTCTGGGCAGGAATTCGGCGTGGACCCCTTCGAGCGCCTGAACGGAACCATATCGCTTGGAGACGTTCTCGGCGCGAAGGAACTCGACCGTCGGCGTATCCATCGAGGGTCCGACTAGAAGTCGTCCTTCGGCACTGTGAGGCTG
>DASWVS010000552.1:0-3119 GCA_036401135.1 Fimbriimonas sp. | reverse complement strand
CATCGACGGGTGGGAAGTTGGGACCTACCGCGGCCTCGATCTGAAGGGGCTGGGATGCGACCCGACCAAGGCGGACGCGATCTGCCTGATCTCGAGGTTCGACGACGTGGCCGAAGCGAAGACGAAGACGGAGATGGAGCGCGCCATCCGCTTTTATGCCGAGCTCAAACCGCCGATCGCGCTGCGCCTCGTCTATCTCGACCCGGTCAAGGGGGACGACAAGAAGAACCCTTGGTGGACCAACCGGGACAAGTTCCGTCCGGCGAAGTGGCGCGGCGTGGCGCACTGGATGCAGGTGACGCCGGGAGGCGGCGGCCAGGCGGACCAGCTTGGCGACGGCGGCTCGATCGGCGAAGGCGCGATGTGGGCCGTCTTCGTGCACGAGTTCGGCCATCAACTCGGGCTCAACCACGAGGGGTTCTGGCCGAACTTCCTGTGCCCGATCTACACGAGCCTGATGAACTACGCGTACAGCTACTCGCTCGACGACGACCGGGAGAAGATCCGGTTCAGCGACGGGTCCCTGAACGGCTACGTCCTGCGGGAAACCGACCTAGACGAGACGATCCCGCTGCCCTACGAGAAGGTCAAGTTCCTTGAGAAGGGGCCGTATCGATTTCGCCTCAAGGCGAACGGGGCCAACACCCTCATCGACTGGAACTGGAACGGCGTTTTCGGCGAGAAGCACGTGCGGGCCGACATCAACTACTCCTATTCGACGAACGCCGGCCGTAGGGACGACGTCGGCAAAACCACCTTCTCGCCCTGGCTTTTCACCCATTCGGGCAAGGCCTACGTTCTTTCCTCCCCTTCGGACGGGCTCGCCCTGCGGCGGTTGATGAAGCCGTTCGAGTGGGAGAGGCCGCAGACGATCGAATCGGGCGGGCTGACTGGCGACCCGGTCGCCGTCAGCTTCGGCGGCAAGCTTCTCGCGTTCTATCCGACGAAGCAGGGGATCGTCGCGCGCACGATCGAAGAGACTCGCTCAGGGCTTCGCATGTCGGAGCCGACGGTGGTCGATCCCAACGGCGCCCTCGTCCCCACGGTGGGGATCCTCCAAAACCGCCTCTACCTCTTTCTCTGGAACCCCGAAGGGGGCAGGGTCGACTATCGCGTCTACGACCAGCCGGGACGGCAAGTCGGTTCGTTCGCGCTCGACGTTCGCAGCACCAACCCGGTGGGGCTCTGCGAGGATGCGAAACGAGGGGAGGCGATCCTGGGGATGGCGCAGGACCAGGACGACAAGCGGCCGAACCGCTGGCAGATCCGGCGCTACCGCCTCCAGGGGCTTCGGCTTCGCGAAACCGGGATGGAGTGGATCGAAGGGAAGGACGGACAGTCGCGCGGCACGGGCCGGATCACCGTGCTGCACGATCCGAAGGAGGATCGGGTCTACTTCTACGGCCGGGGCATGACCACGAAGGAAACCCCCTGGGCCTGCACCTACGTCGCCCATCAGATCGCCGACAAGACGGTCAAGGGAGGATGGCTCGTCAAGCGCTTCTACGACGAGTGGACGCAGAGCAAGTCGGCGCCCGCCGCCGCATGGTTCGCCGGAGACGTCATCTGGGCGTACCGATGGGTGGACGGCGCCGGAGGCCCGACCGACAACAACCTGCACGTCGGCTATCGAGCGCTTGGGATCGAGGACCAACCGATGGGAGATCACGACGACGTCGGCTACATCCACGGCTTCGGAATGCGCCACAGCCTGCTCAGCCTCGGCAAGGAATAACCAAGCCCCTCTCCTCGAAGGAGAGGGGTTGGGGTGAGGTGTCGCCAGGGTGCGGCCATAGCCGCGGGACGGTTCGTGCCCGCGCTGCCTGGAGCTGAGCCTCGCGCCCGCGACCCCTCATCCCCACCCTTCCCCCACGGGGGGAAGGGCTCCGGAAGAGCCCCTCTCCTCGAAGGAGAGGGGTTGGGGTGAGGTGTCGCCGGGGCGGGGCTTTGGGATTCACCCTGCGGCGGTTTTGGGGTCAGGTGTTGTCGAGCACCGTCTGCAGGTAGCGGCCCGCGCCGCTCAGGTCCTTTCGGATCGGAACCATCACGTGCTCGGCGAATTGGCGCTGCCTCTCGAGGTCGCCCATGATCGGCCGGAGGACCTCCTCTTTCAGTCTCGGCTTGACGATGAGAGAGATCCGGGTGTAGTAGCCCGCAGCCCTGCGAAGCCCGCGCTGGGCTTTGGCGGGAGCCGTCTTCACCATCTGGCGAAGCACCCGGGCCGAGATCACGGCGTTCGCGTCGATCATCCGGAGGGTGTCGGCCGCGCACATCCATCCGTTTTGCGAGCTCTCCTGGCAAGGGGCGCAGAAACCTTCGACGGTCTGCATCCGCTCGATCATCGCGTCGATCGCGTTGACCCCGAACCGGCAGTTCTCGCAGCCTTGATAGACGGCGTTGCCGTTGATCCGGTCGACCGCCATGTGGATGATCTCGTGGTTGGCCGTCCAAGACGAGAGGGTCGCCGTCGATGGCGAAAGGATCCAGAAGTCGATCGGCTCCGCCACCACCGCTTCGCTGACGGAGAAGGCGGGGGTGCCGGTCAGGCTTCCGTCGTCGGCAACGCTCGTGATCTGTCCCGCGGTGCCTCTGAACTCCGGAACGTTCCAGCCACCGTCGGCGATGACTTTCTCTCCCTTGAGGAGAGCCTTCCGGACGAGCTCGGGCGCTTGCGGGTCGGTCGCCGGGGCGACGGGTTCGACGCTGAAGCCGAGCACCTTGCCTGCCGTCACCAGCCCCTTCGTGCTCATGGGAGCCTGCAGGTGCCAGAACGAGCCGCACGCGATCCGCTTGTCAACCGCCGGCGCGAACGCGTTGCCCGTGACGCACGCCACGGTGTCGTAGTCGGTGTGGCGGCCATAGGCCTCCAGCACGGACTTGAGGGTAAGGGAGAGAGAGTCCACGGCCGTCCTCTGGCCTGTGACGAGCGGCACCGGCTGCACCTCATCGTACGGTTCCGGATAAGCCGCCGCGCCCGCCGTCGCGGCGAGCGTCAACGCGACTCCTAGTTTTTTAACAGCGATTCGTGCCACTTTGCCTCCTGACCGAGTACGGCGACTCGGCTAGCAAGGTGATTCTATCATTGAACGAGTAAAAGGATTTACTGATTCTTTGACCGA
>DASWVS010000551.1:0-5061 GCA_036401135.1 Fimbriimonas sp. | reverse complement strand
TCCCCTCTCTCGCGCGCGTCGTGGCTCTCTTCCTGGTCGATGCAGGCCTTGAGGGCGGTGAGCGCAACCTCGATCTGGTCGTCCCGCGGCTCGCGCGTGGTCATGTACTGGCTCATCAGGCCCGGTTGGAACAGGACGTTCACGAACGCCGTGTTCCGGAACTTCCCTGCGAACCGGATCAACTCGTACGCGATCCCGGCCACGATCGGCAGCAGCAGAAAGATCTCGAGGAAGAAGCGTGCGGTCACGTCGAGAAGCCAGTTCGCCCCTTGTCCGCCGGTGATCCAGTAACGGGGGACAAGCGGCATCAGGATGAAGCTGACGATCAGGACGATGATGGCGAAGCTGGTGCCGCATCTCGGATGCAGGCGCGTCTGCTTCCGGCAGTACTCCATCTCGAGCGGTTGGTGGGCCTCCAGCGTGTTGATCGCCTTGTGCTCGGCGCCGTGGTACTTGAACACCTCCTTGATCTCCTTCATCTGGGCGATGAGGGAGATGTAGCCGATGAAGAAGACCACCTTGATCGTCTCGACGCCGTAGTTGATGATGGTTCCGTTGCGGACGTCCCTCCCTCGGAAGAAGGTTTCGGCGATGGCGTTGGGGACGTAGTTGAACAGGAACATGCCGAAGACCAGGCTGAAGACGACCGTCGCTCCAACCGCCATATCCTGAACGCGCTTTTGGCTCTCGGCCGTTTCCTCCTTCCCGGTCAGCGCGTTGTACAGGCTGACGAAGCCGGACCAGGCGAACACGATGCCTACGACCACGAGCGCCAGCTGCCAGACCCGCCGCTGCTGGACGTACGGCACGAACGGCCCGACCGCCACCGCGAGCATCGCGAGGCCGAGCAGGAGGACGACGATGCCCGTAAGGACGCGGATCCACATCGGCTTGGGTTCCGGCACGGCGGGGGCCTCGTCCTCTTTCTGATATTCGGGAGCCATTTGGACGTTCGCTGCGAAACGCATCGCTTTGACGCCGAGCGTCATCGCGTCGAGCAACGCCCAGGTGCCGCGAAAGAAGGGGAGCTTCAACCACTTTTGGCGCCCGATCCACGTCTTCTCGAGAGGTTCGGAGTCGAGGACGATCTCCCCGTTGGGAGCTCGGCACGCGACCGCGAAATAGCGCGGCGACCGCATCATCACGCCTTCGATAATCGCCTGTCCCCCGTACTGCAGGTATTCCCCTTTGGGCATGCCGGAGAGTATACGCGTAATGCTTTTCGGCGGCAAAGATGCCGCTTCTGTTAAAAGCATCACTCACTGTCCGTTTTTTTGCGGTGCAAGGAAAAAGAATGGCTCTCGTCCGCACCAATGAGTAAGCCGAGGCGTCTATCATAGTAACGCGGACCGCACAAGGAGGGCTGACGATGAACTCTGGACGACCAGAGGGTCTAAAGCTCACTGAAGAGGAGGCGTACGCGCTCTTAGGCTTGTGTCTCACAAGTCCCAACGGGCTCGATGCGACCTCTGAACGGGCACTGCGGAAGCTAGCGGAGTACTGTACGTCACGGAGCAATCCATCAGAAAATCATAAATCCGAAACGCGAAACTTCCGATTGCATGAGCTAGGAAAGGCGGGGGCCTAAAAGCCCTCGCCTTCTTGATGAAGATCTTTTGTTTTTAGCTTCCACAATAGGGACATGGCTGTCGTACGCGATGTTTTGGACGCGATCGAGCGTCTCGCTCCGCGACGCTACGCTCTGTCGAACGACAAGATCGGGCTCCAGGTCGGCGATCCGAGCGACGAGGTTCGCACGGTCGCCGTCTCTCTGGATCGAAGCCTCGCCGCCGTCGAATACGCTGGATCGATCGGCGCCCAGATGCTGGTCTCGCACCACCCGCTGATCTTTTCCCCCCTCGCCACCGTCGATACCGGCAGCTTGGAGGGCAGGACGGTCCTGGCCCTTGCCCGCCACGGCATCTCGTTCGCGGCGGCGCATACCAATTGGGATGCCGCCACCGGGGGCGTCAACGACACCCTTGCCGCTCTGCTGGGCCTGACGAACGTCGTTCCGTTCGGAGAAGCCTCCGAAGTTCGTTCGCTCAAGCTCGTGTTCTTCTGCCCCGCCAAGGACGCCGACCGGGTGCTCGACGCCGTCTCGGCCGCCGGCGCAGGCGTTATCGGAGCCTATTCCCGTTGCGCGTATATGAGCCACGGCCAGGGGACCTTCATCGGCGACGATACGACTCATCCTTCGGTCGGCGAGAAAGGACGCCGCGAAATCGTCGACGAGGTCCGCGTCGAAACGGTCCTCCCCGCCGAGAAGCGGCATCTGATACGCAAAGCGCTTCTCGAATCGCACCCTTACGAGGAGCCTGCCTGTGATTGGGTGATGCTGGCCTCTGCCGAAGAGATGCCGCTCGGAAGGGTCGGCGACCTTCCTCGGCCCATGCCGCTCCAAGCGTTCGTAGACCACGTCGACCACCGTTTGGCCACCCGTTCCTTGGCGTGGGGCTCGGCGGACCGTCCGATCAGTCGGGTCGCGGCGGTCGGCGGATCGGCCGACGGCGAGTGGCGCCACGCCGCCGAGGCCGGTGCCGACGTCCTCGTGACGGGAGAGGTCAAGCAACACATCGCGGTCGAGGCGGTCGAAAGCGGCTTCGCGATCCTTTCCTCCGGCCACTACGCGACGGAGCATCCCGGCGCGGCATCTCTCGCGAACGCCCTGCAGAAGGAGCTGCCCGAGATCGACTTCCACGTTTTCGAGCCGGCGCCGGGCACGGCGGGCAGGCCGCTCTAGCATGTCTCCCCTGATCAAGAGCCTGCTGATCTTCCTGGGTGCCGGGTTGGGCGGAAACGCCCGGTACTGGATCGGCGGTTGGGTGGCGGATCGGACCGGGCCCGCGTTTCCGTGGCCGACTCTGGCGGTGAACGTCAGCGGCGGCTTCCTAATCGGCCTCGCCGCCACCGTCCTGCTCCAGCAGCAGGAGCCGCTTCCCTGGCGCCTCTTTCTGATCGTCGGGTTTCTCGGCGGGTACACGACGTTTTCGACCTTCTCGATCGAAACCATGAACCTCCTTAGCGAGAAGAGTTACGCTCCGGCGCTGGCGAACGTGTTGTCGAGCCTGCTGGGAAGCCTCCTTGCGACTTGGATCGGACTCGTCCTCGGGCGTATCCTAACGAGAGCCTGAGGTGGGAGATGCAAATCGAAGGAAAGGGAAAAGCGCTGGCGATCCATATCGGCGAGTCCGACCATTGGCACGGCAAGGCGCTCTCGACGGCGATCGTGGAGAAGGCCCGCGAGATGGGCCTGGCGGGAGCGACCGTAACGCGGGGCAGCATGGGCTTCGGCGCGAACAGCCGGATCCATACGACCTCCATCGTGCGCCTCTCCGAAGACCTGCCGGTCGTCGTGACGATCATCGACACCCCGGAACGGATCGCCGCTTTTCTGCCGGTCGTGCATGAGATGGTGACCGAGGGAATGGTCAGTTCCTGGGACGTCGACGTGGAGATCTATCGCCACTCCCCCCGGGAGGCCGGATGACCGCCGCGCAGCGCTTCCTGGCCCGACTGAAGCCGGAAGGCAAGAACCTGGTCGTGGCTCTGCCGTTTGATCCATCGGAGGCTTGGGGACCCAAGGAACGGCATCATATCGCAGGGACCGTCGCCGGGCACCCTGTCCGTGGCCCTTTGACCGACGGCAGGCTGTTGCTGGGCCCGGCCTGGGTGAGGGATCACCCGATTCCTACCGACCAAGAGGTCGAGATCGTGCTTCAGCCGGAAGGACCCCAGTTGGAAAGACTTTCTCCCGACCTCGCCGATGCTCTGGAGTCGGAGCCGGATGCGAGGGCGTTCTTCAACTCGCTCGC
This sequence comes from Fimbriimonas sp., assembly GCA_036401135.1. GTDB lineage: Bacteria > Armatimonadota > Fimbriimonadia > Fimbriimonadales > Fimbriimonadaceae > Fimbriimonas. The sequence continues at coordinate 1,246 of DASWVS010000551.1, read as the reverse complement.
GACTTTCTATCGCAAAGGATACGTGAACTGGATCGAAAGCGCGAAACGCCCCGAGACTCGGGAAAGGCGCATCCGCGAAGCGGTCGCACTCCTCCGACAGGGCCGCAAACAGAGGTGAGAGTGGTAGCCCGGACGGGACTCGAACCCGCGACCTCCTCCTTGAAAGGGAGGCGTCCTAACCACTAGACGACCGGGCCAGACAGCCTACCAGTGTGACCCAGCAAGCCAGCAAAACACAAGGGGCGCGACCGCGCCTCGATCAGTATCGGATCGCCCTCATCGCCCCGGCGACGATCTGTTCGACCGAGGGCAGGACGTAGAGTTCCAGAGGCTTGACCCAGGGAACCGGCGTGTCCATGCGAGTCACACGGATCGGAGGGGCGTCCAGCAGTTGGAAAGCCTTCTCGCTGATCCGGGCGAGGATCTCGCCGGCGAACCCGCAGGTCATCGGCGCTTCGTTGACCACGACGACACGATTGGTCTTCTCGATCGATGCGAACACCGATTCCTCGTCGAACGGAACGAGCGAGCGGATGTCGATCACCTCGGCGCTGTAGCCGGCTTTGGCCAGTTCGTCGGCGGCCTGGAGACAGTGGTAGACGTTCTGTCCGTACGAGACGAGGGTGACGTCGCGTCCTTCCCGTCGCACCGCGGCCTTCCCGAGAGGCACGATATAGTCCTCCTCGGGTAGCACCTGCATGATGTCGTTCCGCCGGTACAACTCCTTGATCTCGTAGAAGATCACGGGGTTGCCGTCGCGCAGTGCCGCCTTCAGCATCCCTTTGGCATCATACGGAGTCGACGGGCACGCCACCTTGAGTCCGGGCGAGTTGCAGAACCAGGACTCGTTCATCTGGCTGTGGTAGAGCGCGCCTCCCCCGTACGCACCCGCCGGGCCGCGCACGACGATCGGCATGTTGACCTCGCCGGCCGTCCGGTAGGAGTAGGTGGCCATCATGTTGACGATCTGGTCGAACCCGGTCGAGATGAAGTCGATGAACTGCATCTCGGCCATGACCGTCTTCCCCGCCAACGCGAGGCCCACGGCCGATCCGACGATGACGCCTTCCGAGATCGGCATGTCGACGACCCGCTTGTCGCCGTATTTGGCCTGCAGCCCCTCGGTCACGCCGAACGCCCCGCCGAGGATGCCGATGTCCTCGCCCTGGCAGATCATGTTCGGGTTGTGCGACATCTCCTCGTCGAGGGCTTCCTTGAGCGCGGTCAGGTAGTTCTTCTTGACGCT
>DASWVS010000550.1:0-3182 GCA_036401135.1 Fimbriimonas sp. | reverse complement strand
GCTGTAGTTCTGGCTCTGAAGGAACTGTAGCCGCTCGAGGGGATCCTGCGGCAGGGGCGTCTCGCCGGGCTTCATCGGCCTTCCGGTGGGGTTGCTCGGAGAAACGGGCGGGACCACGGGGTCGGTGCTCTGGAAGCCTGAACGGCCAACCGAGACGGCGCCTGGGTAACGCATGAGAAGCAGCATGAGGTCTGCGTACTGCTGATACGACCGGAGCGCGCCGTTCATGGTGACGGTGGCGGTCTCGGCGTCGTTGGGCACCGCCTGGATCGAGGTCAGGCGGAAGAAAGGCGGGATGTACCGGGTGAACTTGTTATAGAAGTTCGGATACTTGGCGTTGTGGGCGATCATCGCCTGCGCCAGGGCGGTATTCCGCAGCACCTGCGTCACCGTGGGGTCCTGGGTGATCGAGGCCGCGTAGGCGTAGGTGTCGACCGTCGCCTGGGCCTTCTCCCGCATCTTGGCTTCAGCGTTCTTGTTCTGGGCGAGGAGCTCGGAAGCGGCCCACGACATGCCGATGGCGGCGGCAACGCTCGCGAGGAACACGATGATGGAGACGATCACTGCCGTCCGGGTCGCCTTGCCCTTGGTGACGTATGTCGGAAGTAGGTTTAGCTTCATGCGAGCTTCTCAGTCGAAGAAAATATGCAATCCATTCCCCACCGCCACGGCGAATTCTTGGCGATGCTGCTCGAGAAAGTCCGGCGCGATCTTTCGTGCGTTGAGGTTCAGACGCCGCAGGGGGTCGTACGGGTCACACGGGATTCCCAGCAACTTGTTCAAATAATCGGTCAAACCCTTGAGCTTTGTACCCCCGCCGCAGAGAACGATCCGATCGATGTTACCGCCACGGCTGCGGAAGTAGTCCACCGAGCGGCGGATTTCCGAAACGAACTCGTCGAGCACGGGGGCCATCGCCTGGTAGAGGCGGACGACCTCGGGGTCGCCGGAAATCGCGGGGAGGTTCTCTCCTGGCGGAACGACTACGTCGGCGGGTTCGGCGGGGACCGGCCGAGGCTCGTCGAACGGGTTCGAGCCGTAGGTCATCGGCGCATCGGCGTACGACGGGTCCGTCGTCGGCGCGTTCGGCTCGGTATAGGCCGGAGCGTCGTCCGCGAACGGGTTGTAGGGCTGAAACTCGGAGGTGGGCCCGGAGCCGATCGCAAACGGGTCGCCGGGGGCGACCATCGAATCCGCGGCCGACTCGGGGACTTCGGCCCGCGTGATTTTGAGCGCCTCGGCTTCGCTGAACGGGACCGAAAGGGCGTCGGCGATCGCCTTGGTGAACATCTCGCCGCCGATCGGGATCTGGCGGGGCATCAGGAGCTTGGTGCCGGCGAAGATGTTGATCGAGGTCGACTTCGCTCCCATGTCCACCATACAGACGGTGCTGGTGAGCAGTTCGTCGTCATAACTTCGTGCGATCGACCGCGCCATGCTCAGCGGCTCGACATCGATGGCGGCGGCGGTCTTCCCCGCCTTCTTCACGCAGGCGATCACGGTGTCGATCGCCGACTGCGGAGCAATCGCCATCACGACGTCCATGTTCGGGGAGTTCGGGTCGTCGCCGCCGAGCGGCTTGTAGTCGCTGACCACCGTGCTTTCGGCGAACGGGATGTTCCGGTTGATCTCCCACTGCATGTGCTCCTGAAGCTCGGTCGGGTTCATCTTGGGAACTTCGAGCGTTCGAACGAGCACGGAAGCCTGGCCGGCGATCGAAACGACGGCGTAGGGGACGCCCGCTCCGGCGGCGCTGAGCGCCTGTTTCAGGGCCACACCGACCGCGTCCGGGTTGTAGACGCCGGTATGGTCGACGGAGCCTTCGGGGGTGTCGATGATGCCGAGCGCGGTCACCACCGGTTCCTTGCCTTGGGTTTTCACCTCGCAGACTTTGATCTTCTGGCTACCGATGTCGATGCCAAGTACGCTGTTCAGCCTTTTCGCCATTTGGTGGTTATCCCGCGTTCCCTCGCTGGAGACCCATGTTATCACTGATTTTCCGGGTCTGTCAACGAGAGGAAGTTGCCCTCGAGACGATCTAAAGACGGTCCTGCGCCTCTCGATCGTTCGTTACCTTGAAAAACGGGACGGGAAGCATATGTTCCCGTCCCGAGATTGTACATTTCCGTTGTTTCCTCTATCTTCTTGCAGCGACTGCGATATGTGGCGCAATTGTCTGGAAGTACACGTCGGGGTTGCCCGCGCGGGTACTGGACCAGAAGAGCCACACCAACGGAGGCCGCAGGTTGTTCACGTTCGGGTAGACGAACGGGTCGACCAGCGCCATCATACTCTGCTCGTTCACCGCCTGCTCGATCGGCACCTCCTGCTGCCCGGTCTCCTGGACGAAACCGACGAGGCCCGCGAAGGACGGGGTGCCCGACGTGCCGAGATAGACCTGCACCGGACGATCCTCGTCCAACGCCGTGAAGTAGACGCGGTTCTGGGCGGGATCGATCTCGTAGGGACCGGTGTTGCCCACCACCCTCACCGGATAGACCTGGTTCGTCGTGGGGTCGACCATCGGGTCGGACAGGCGCACGCCGAGGCGCATGGTGTTCATGAACGGCCTCGCCGCCTGGCCCGCGCTCGCCGCAGAACGGCCGTAGAACAGCATGTACCGGTCGTGGGTCAACCGGTTGTTGGCCCGGTTGGTGCCGGCGCGAACCTGGCTGCCGTCGGCGAGGAACCAGTACGGAATCGGCCGTGCCGGGACCCAGTTCAGGACGTCCGGGGTGATGTACCGGTCGTCGAACAGAGCGCTCGGCGAGGTGTAGCCGTTGCCGCCGGAGTCGACCGACATCCGAAGGAACGTCGGCCGGTAGGTCAGCATCAGCGTGGCGTTGGCGGGGATGGTTCCGCTGCCGAAACGCACGGTGCCCTGCGACGGATCGAGCGTCAGTCGTCCGCCCAGCCGGGACGTGAACGTGATCAGGCCCGAATCGCGGTCGAACGTGGAGTCCGCCGGCGAGAGGGTGATCGGAGCGGCGAGCGGGTCGTGAGCGAAGAGCTCGACCTCGCGTCCATCCGGGTAGACGAGCTTGAGCTGCGTCGGCGCCGTCTGCATGTCCCAAACCAGGCCACGGGCACGGAAGGTGCCGTTGCCGGCGGCGACGAGCCGCTCGTTGCTCTGGACCGGCAGGTAGGCGAACCGCATGGCGATGGGCCCTTCGATCGGGATC
>DASWVS010000549.1:0-10678 GCA_036401135.1 Fimbriimonas sp. | reverse complement strand
ACGCCCGCTACTACTTCGACCAGAGCCGTCCCCGATACGACCTCGTCGTGCAGCCCGGAAGGGATCCTTCCACCCTTCGCCTCGGCTACGACGGCGCTAAGAACCTGCGGATCGGTGCCGACGGCCTTCTCCGCTACGACACCTCGGTCGGAACCGTCACCGAGAAAGGCCTTTACGCCTATCAGAAGATGGGTGCCGGAGTGCGGCAGGTTCCGGCGGCGTTCTCGCTCAACGGAGACGGCACCGTTTCCTACCGGCTCGGAGCCTACGACCCGACGCGCCCGCTCGTGATCGATCCGACGATCACCTACTCCAGCACCGTCGGCAACCTCGGCTCCGGCCAGGTCGCGACTTCCAGCATCGGGACCGACGGTACCGCGCTGCTCGCCGGGACCACCACCGATCCTTCGTTCCCCGTGGACTCGGGGGCGTACGACCGGAGTTTCGATGGAAGCGAGGGGACCCAGAACGGGTTCGTTTCGCGACTGGGAGTCGACGGCGTCGTCGAATGGACGACGTTCGTCGGCAGCGACCTATCGTTGAACGGCGTCGCCGTCGACGAGCTGAATCGCCCGATCATCGTCGGCACGGTCAACGCGGCGACCTCGCTTCCCGCCTCCTCGAACCACAAAGGGAAGAAGGACGGCGTCGTCTTGAAGCTCAGCGAAGCCGGTAACGAGCTCGTCCTCGCTCGGAATGTCGGAGGCCCTCAGAACGACGGCTTCAACGCCGTCACCGTCGCCAACGGCCGGATCTATATCGCCGGGTTCGGCGCGATGGACTTCCCCACCACGCCGGGCGCATTCGACACCCGCCTGCGCGGGAACGTCCCCGACGGCGTCGTGTACGTCCTCGACGGCGCCACCCACGAGGTGGTTTGGTCCACCTTCTACGGCGCGAACGGCGCCAACCGGATCAACGGGATCGCGGTCGACGGCCAGGGCAACGTCAACATCGGCGGCCAGACCCTCAACGGCGTCTTCCCGGTCACATCCGGCGCATGGGACACCAGTTCCAACGGCCCTGAAGGGTTCGTCGGCCAGCTGAACGCAACCGGTTCCACCAACAACTGGTGCACGTTCGTTGGCGGCTCGTCAGACGATGTGGTCAATGGACTCCATATGACGACTGGGGACGACGTCCTCGTCGTTGGCAACACGGCCAGCGGCAACGTCCCGGGCCTGAGCAGCGCGTACGTCGGTTCGACCGACGGCTTCGCGCTTCGGCTCACGTCTTCCGGCGGGTTCGTCGGTGGGACCTACCTTGGCGGTCCCGGCGATCAGACCTCCGTTGCCGTCCGAACCGACGGCGCTGGCAACCCGATCGTCGCCGGCTCCGCAACGGCTGCCGGCTCCTTCATCAGCGCCAACGCGCTCTTCGCCAACGTCAGTGGCGGCTCCGATGCGTACGTGGTGCGTCTCAACCCAGACGCTACCGCCCCGTTCTACGGAACGTTCCTCGGAATCCCCGGCGACGACATGGGAAGCTCGCTCAACGTCGCGGGAAGCACTGCCGTGATCGGCGGGACCGACGGCACAAGCCTCATCGCAACCGCGATCGACTTCACCCCGGCGCTCCAGTCGCTCCAGCTCTCGACATCCGAGATCGTCGGAACGCCCGGCAGCCTGGGTCAGGTCACTGGCACGGTCGTTCTCGATGCCCCTGCCTTTGCGGACACCACCGTCGCCACCTCGTCGAACTTCGACAAGGCGACCGTGGGAGCCTCGGCGACGGTACTCGCCGGCCAGACGACCGGCACCTTCACCGTCGACACCCTTCCCGTGACCGAGAACGCCGCCGGCCTCGTTGGCGCGTCCCTCGGCAGCGCCTCGTTCTCCGCTCCGCTGACGGTCAAACCCGTCGGTGTCGCACTTTCGCTCTCTGCCTCTGAGTTCGTCGGCAACCCTGGCCGACGAATCCCGGGCCAGATCGATCTGAGCCAGGTCGTGAACCACCCGGTGACCGTCTCCCTGACGAATACCGGCGCAGTTGCCTCGCTCCGGAACAGCGCGAACCAGGTCATCGGCAGTGTCACCGTCGCACCGGGCGGCTCGAGCACGGCGTTCGACGTTGCTTCGGTCCGTGCCGTCATGCAGCCTCAGGACCTCACGGTCACCTCGACTTACGGGTCGGCGACCGAGTCCGTGCCGCTCAGGATCCTGCCCCCAGATATCCAGAGCGTCACCATCACCCCTGACGTCCTTAAAGGCACGCAGCGTGCGACCGTGACGGTTGCATTCAACAATCCGGTTCCCGCCGACGGACAGGTTCTTCCCCGGAAGATGCTGTACGCCAGCGGCGACCTCGTCGACCGCAGCGTCCCCGCCCGCTACGCTTCGTGGATCGGATCCGCGAACGCCCTCGCCGGCGTGACGACGCACACCTTCACGATCGTCGGACACCCGTCCGACCGGGACACCGAGCTCTATGCGCTCGTCGGCGGCATGAAGAGCAACACGCTCAAGATCATGCGCCCCCGTGTGCAGTCTGTAGTCCTTTCCCCCACTTCCACCACCGGACCGTCGGTGGTCAGGGGAGCGGTCAATCTGGATAGCATCGCTCCTGCGGGCGGCCTGAGCGTCAACCTGAACATCAACGGCGGCGGCATCGCCAGCCTCAGCGCCGACAAAGTCGTCGTACCTGAGGGGACCCGTCGAGCGACGTTCACCGTGAGCGCCCTCGCCGTCGGTGCCGATCGGCAGGTGGTCGTCACCGCACGCGTTCGGAGCACCGACGAAGCGAAGACCGCGACCCTCAACCTTCTCGCGCCGCGCCTCAAGGCGATCACCGTCTACAGCGACGGCGTCGAGCAGCCCAACGCCGGCTTTGCAAAGCCCGGTCGTTCGGTCCGCGTGCGCATCTCGATCACCTCGGAAGCGAGGATCGGAGGGATGAAGGTCAACCTCGAGGAGGTTGGAACCCTGTTCCTCTCGCTCCCCGTCGATCCGATCCGTGGTTATGCGGTCACGATCGAAGGCGGAACCCAGAGGGTCGTCTTCCCGGTTGCGGTCTCGGCCGATGCGCCCGTCGGAACCGTCATCCAAGCCAAGGCCATCCTCAACGGTCAGGAGAAGCTGTTCACGATCACCGTCGTCCAGTAGCTCCTCTTTCCTGCCTAACGCAAGGGGTCGCGGACTTGTCCGCGGCCCCTTGCCGTTTTGATGCCACACTCATCATCGACGTGCCGGAAAACGAGATCACCGACACCCGGAGCAACCTGGAACGCGCGCAGGACCAGTTCATCCTGGAGTGGGGCCGCATGAGCGACTCCTGGGGCATCAACCGCACGATGGCCCAGATCCACGCGCTGCTGTTCGTGAGCGGCCAGCCGCTGGATGTGAACGAGATCATGAAGCGGCTCCATATCAGCCGGGGAAACGCGAGCATGAACCTGCGAGAGCTGATGGACTGGGGCATCGTTCGCCGCTTCCGGCGGCCAGGCGACCGGAAGGACACCTATATCAGCGATTCCGATCCGTTCCAGATGTTCCTCCGGGTCGCGAAGGAGAGGAAGCGCAGGGAACTCGACCCGACCGCCGACGTGATCCGCGAAGTGTTGCTCAAGCTCCCCGAGAAAAGCGAAAGCGAAGGAGAGAGGACTCTCCGCAAGCGCCTGGAAGACCTCCTCGGCATCTTCGAGTTGATCGACATGCTCTACCAGCAGATCATTGCGACCGAACTCTCGCTCGCCGACCTCCGGGGGGCGATCATCCCGTCACGGGAGACTTAGTGTCGGGAACGGAGATGAGCGACTTCAGCTTGGCGAGGTTCCGTTCGTGTCCCTCGGGAGCGGCTGGAGTCTCGAGCAGAATCGGCGTGTTTTCGAACCGGGGATCGTTCACAAGCAGCCGAAAGGCGGTCTCGCCGATCTCTCCCTCGCCGATGTGCTCGTGGCGGTCCACTTTCTTTCCCAGTTCCTTTTTGCTGTCGTTGCAGTGGATCACCTTCAGGCGGTCAAGACCGACGATCCGCTCGAATTCGCCGAACGTCGCGCCGTAGGTTTCTTCGTCACGGATGTCGTATCCGGCGGCGAAGACGTGGCACGTGTCCAGGCAGACGCCGAGGCGCGGATGGCCCTTCAAGGCGTTCAGCAAGTAACCCAGGTGTTCGAACCGGTGGTTCAGGCAAGAACCCTGACCGGCTGTGGTCTCCATCAGGAGCGTCACGGTCTCCGGGGTCTCTGCCAGGATTTGGTGGACGGATTCCGCCACTCCCTGCAATCCGCACTCCTCCCCTTGGCCAACGTGCGCCCCCATGTGCGAAACCACGAACGGGATCCCATATCGGTCGCAACGGCCGATCTCTCCTTTCAACCCTTGAATGCTCTGCTCGCGCTTCGCCGGATCCTCAGCGCACAGGTTGATCAGGTAGCTGTCGTGGCTCACCACCGAGTCGATGCCCGTCTCTTGGCAGGCCTTGCGAAAGTCGGCGACCATGTCGTCCGTGATCGGTTTGGATCTCCACATCTGCGGACTGGATGTGAAGACTTGTACGGCGGTGCACCCGATTTCCTTCCCGGCACGGACGGCTTTCCCGAGGCCGCTTGAAGTCGGCATATGGGCTCCCAAGAGCTTCGCAGACATGCACGGAAGGGTACCGTCCGAAGGGGGCGTCCGGCGACACGGGGCAGAACCACTCCGGCCCATCCTCGGGTAGAACCAATCCGATGGGCAAGTACCTACCGGCGTTCAAAGCGTACGACGTTCGCGGGATCGTTCCAAGCGAGCTCAACCCCGACCTGGCATACAAGATCGGGCGCGCCTACGCCGACGAGATCCAGCCTCGAACCGTCTGCATCGGATACGACATCCGACTGAGTGGCCCCGAGTTGTACGAGGCCCTGGCGCGCGGCCTGAACGACGCCGGCGTCGACGTCGTCCACCTCGGCATGGTCGGCACCGAGATGGTCTACTTCGCGACCGCCTACTACGGCTACGACGGCGGCGTGATGATCACCGCCAGCCACAATCCTCCCGAGTACAACGGATTGAAGATGGTGCGCGGCGAGAGCCGGCCGATCAGCGGAGACAGCGGGCTCGACGAGATCGAGCGCCGCACCCACGAGGAGAAGTGGGAACGAACCGGCACCGGCAACCGGACGGACAAGGACGTTTACGCCGATTTCGTGCAGCACCTGCTCCGGGTCGTCGATCCGTCGACGCTCAAGCCGATCCGAATCCTGGCGGACGCCGGGAACGGCGCGGCGGGGATCGCGCTCCGCGCGCTCGCGCCGCATCTTCCGCTCAAAATCACGGAGCGTCTGTTCGAGCCGGACGGTTCTTTCCCCAACGGGGTGCCGAACCCGATCCTCGAGGAGCAGCGGAAGCGGATCGAGGACGAGCTGAAGGCCCATCCCGGCGAGTACGATTTCGCCGTCGCCTGGGACGGCGACTATGACCGGTGCTTCTTCCTGACCGGGGACGGCGAGTTCATCGAGGGGTACTACATCGTCGGGCTTCTCGCCGCGGCCATCCTCGCGGACGGCACGAAGGACGCCATCGTCTACGACCCGAGGTTGATCTGGAACACGCTCGATATCGTCGAGCGGCTTGGCGGACGGGCGGTGATCTGTAAGAGCGGCCATGCGTTCATCAAGGAGAAGATGCGCGCAGAGGACGCGACCTACGGCGGCGAAATGAGCGCCCACCACTATTTCAAGGACCACTGGTACTGCGACAGCGGCATGATCCCCCTGCTCCTGGTCGCCAAGCTCGTGTCCCAGTCGGGCCGTTCGCTCAAAGAGCAGGTCGGGGCGATGATGGACCAGTACCCGTGCTCGGGCGAGATCAACTCCAAGGTGCCGGACGTCCAGGCGACCCTCGCCCGGGTCGAGGCGGCCTACGCCGCCCAAGGCAAGGTGACCAGGATCGACGGCCTGGGGATCGACTTCCCGGACTGGCGTTTCAACCTGCGGGGCAGCAACACCGAACCGGTCATTCGGCTGAACGTCGAGGCCCGCGGGGACAAGGCGCTGCTGGCAGAGAAGACGGAGGAGCTCCTCGCGCTGATCAGGGGGTAGCCACGTTGCCGCGAAGGGTGCGCTTACTCTATAATCTTGCTGTCAGTCCGCCGCGTTGGAACCCGCCCTGCGTTCGATGCGGTCCTTAACGTGCATTGATTGAGGTTGGGGAGTCCGCAATCCCAACTTTTGCTTCGGACGGTTCTTCATGTTCATACTCTTGGAAGGCGAAATACGGCGAAGGAAGATGGTGGGGTTCGGCCCGTTCCGGAAAACCCGGTGGGAGTCGGAGCCGTTCTCGGTTCGCCTGACGCGGGACGGCCAAGTGGAAGAGGTCGAGGACTGCCAGGTCGAGCGCCTCGACAAGAACGGAAGGATCTATCTCAACGCCAAGGTGAACGGCATCCCGTGCTATCTTGCCGACTTCGGCACCGAGGGGACGTCGAACGCGGTGGACTTCAACATGCTGAGCGTGGCCGGGATCGAGGTTCGGGGCAAGGCCGCTCTGGTCACGACTCTCAGCAACCCCCAGTCCGAGTCGCAGGACCGGTACGTCGCTTAGCTGGCGAGGAGCGCGGCATGCCGCATCCGAAGTCCGAGGAGCGGGATGGGGCGGGTAATGGGAATTGAACCCACGGCCTCCTGAGCCACAGTCAGGCGCTCTAACCACTGAGCTATACCCGCCGCGCGGTGAGCCTCCATTATGGCGCATGGCTGGTTCCGGTTGCCATCGGTCCCTGGGGCGGTAACCTCCGGTGGTGGATCGGCAACGGGAGGGGATCGCGCTTGGCCTTCTCGTCATGGCAGGATGGTCCTTCCCCGGCGTCTTCGTTCGGCTCATGCCGGACCTCGTCTGGCACGAGGCCACCGCGGTCCGGCTGGCGATCGCCATGGCCGCTACGCTTCCGGCCGCGCTCCTCCACCGCCGGGAGCTGCGCCGCGCCTTCGACCATCCCCGCGTGCCCGGACTCGCCCTCGCCATGGTCGCCTACTATGCCACCGCGACCGCCGCCTTCTACAACGCGCCGCTCGGCGAGGTCGCTGTCCTGATCGCTTCTGCGCCCGCCTGGGCGGCGCTCTGGCACTACCTGCACGGACACCGGGACCGGCTCAACGAGCTCTACGGGGCGATGGTCGCCATCGCCGGGGTCGCGGTGGTTTCCATCCCTTCGTTCGGGAGCCGGTCCCCCGCCCCGGGCTACCACCCGCTCGGGGTGTTCCTCGCCATCGCGTCCGCCGTGTGCGCCGCCGTCTACGCCATCGGGGTCGGCCGGCTCTTTGCCGACCGTCGCCATCCCGGAAGCCTGCCGCTGGCATGGCTCACCTTCTTCCTCGGCACGATCCTGCTCGGGTTCTGGACGCCCGCTCACACGGTTCGGCTGCTGGCCGAGTATTGGCCGCAGGCGCTGGCGCTGGGGGTCCTCTCCACCGCCATGCCGACGGTCGCATTCGCCGCCGCCTCGGAACGGCTTCCCCGGGGACTGACGACGATCTTCAATCCGGCGGTGGCGGTGACCGCGAACCTCGCCGCGATCCTGGCGATCGGCGAGTACCCGTCGTGGTGGGCGGTTCCAGGCGGGCTGCTCGTTCTGGCAGGCGTCGTCATGACCCTGCGCACGAAAAACTGAAACGAGGGCAAACTAGGAGGCACGGTGAGAGCACTCGTATACACGGCGGTGAAAAAAGTCGAGATGAGGGATTTCCCCGACCCACAGGCGGCCGGCGGCGAGGTTGTGGTTCGCGTGCGGGCGACCGGGATCTGTGGTTCGGACCTCCACGGTTTCCTCGGGCACCAGAAGCGGCGACAGCCCGGGCTGGTTCTCGGCCACGAGACGCTCGGAATCGTCGAGAGCGGCCCCGAGAACCTCGCCGGGAGGCGCGTTTCGGTCAATCCCCTCCTCACTTGCGGTGAATGCTCCGCCTGCCGCAGCGGTCGGCAGAACTGCTGCCGGAGTTGGCGGCTCCTCGGGCTCGACACCACGCACGGCGGTTTCGCCGAGAGGGTGGCGGTGCCGATGCGGAACGTGTTCCCGCTGCCGGACCACGTGAGCGACGCTGCCGCCGTGATGGTCGAGCCTCTCGCGAACGCGATCCACCTCCTTTCCATGGTGCCGAACCATGCGGGGCTGCTGCCGAGCGTCGCGATCGTCGGGGCGGGAACGCTCGGGGCGGCGATCCTCGCCGTGGCCCGGATCCGGGGCTTGAACGTCGTCCTGGTGACCGAGACGAACCCGAAGAGGACCGACGTCGCCAAGGAGTTGGGAGCGCCCGTCGTGTTGAACCCGCTCGAGACGGACTGGGTCGCCGAGGCGAGACGGATGACGGATGGGGTCGGTGTCGACGTGGCGATCGACGCCGTGGGGCTCGCCCGGACCCGGATCGAAGCGGCGGACGCGGTCGCGAAGGGGGGCACGGTGCTCCTCCTCGGCCTCGACGAAGGACCGACGACGCTCGACTTCCAGGACCTCGTCCGTCGAGAGGTCCGGCTCCAGTGCAGCTTCGCCTATACCGACCGCGACTTCGCCGAAGCCCTGTCCCTGGTCGTCTCGGGCAGGGCGAGCTTCGAGAAGTGGACCGACCTGGTACCGATGGACCAGGGCCAGTCGGCCTTCGATCGGCTCGTGACGGATCCCGGCGACCGGTTGAAGATCGCCCTCGTCCCGGGTTAGGCTCCATGGACCGCTTCGAAGGCAAGGCCATGATCGTCGCGGGGGCGGATACGGCGATCGGCCGAGCGGTCGCCGCGGCGCTGGTTCGCGACGGCGCATTCGTCGAACCGGCGGCCCCCCTTGCCAGCCGAGCCTGGGTCGAGAGGGCGCTCGGCGCGTACGGTCGGATCGACGGTCTGATCGTCGTCGACGCGTCCGGCGACGTCGCGCCCCTCTGCCGCTCCTGCGCGCCTCATCTCGCCCAGTCCGGCGGCTCGATCGTGCTCCTCGCGCCGCCGGCCACCCCGCAGATGGTGCGGGATCTCGCCGTCGAGCTCGGACCCCTGGGGGTGAGGGTCAACGGCGTCTCTCCCGGCCTTATCGACCCCGCAGAGGTTCGGCCGGATCCTCGAGCGGCGATCCCCTTGCGCCGATATGGGCACGAGGAGGAGGTCGCACAGGCGATCCTCTTCCTCGCTTCCGACTCGGCCTCGTACATCACGGGCGCGGTCCTGGCCGTCGATGGGGGGCTCGGGCTCGTTTCCCCTCGAAACCGGGGATAGAAGCCGCTATTCCTCCCGCGCCATCTGTCCCTGCTGGAGCGCGAGCTCGCTCAGTCGAACCGCGATCTGCGAGCGCTCCTCCGGCGAGAGCTCGGGCTGCGCGAGCCGGGTGGCGAGCCGCGACAGCTCCTCGTTGGGCGTCGTCTCCGGCGTCCGGTCCTCGTGCGCGACGATGTCGCGCGAGGGTGTCGGAGGCGTAGGGGCGGCGGGCACGGCCGGCGCTGCGGGCGCGGAGGGCTTGCCCATCCGGTGTCGCATGACGTCGCCCAAGGTTTCGCGATCGAGGAAGGGGGCCAGCCCCACCAGGATCCCCTCATTGATCTTCCCCGCCCCCTCCAGGCGTTCCTTGACGAGGTTGCCGAGGTCCCCCGAGTTCAGGAAAGGCGCCAGGGCGATCAGCGTGCCGAACCCCTTCTTCTCGGCTCGCTCCTCGCCTTCGTCGTCTTCGTCCTCTTCGAGGCTCGACAGCAGCAGGCGGCTGTCCACCGCGAGCTGGGCGAAGGAGACGTCCCGTTCGTTGAAGGGCTGGAACATCCCCTCGGAGACCGCACCGTTGGCGACGAGATCCCTTAGGACCGCGTTGTACCGGGCGGCCGCCCGCTCTTCTCCCCCGTGCATGGAGCCGGTGAGGGAGGCGTGCTCCGCCATCTCACTCAGTTCGCGAAGCATGCGTCGTGCGGCGTTCGTGTTCATCGTTGGCATTTGTGTTCTCCTCGAGGGGGCTCAGTTTTCGTCGAAGCAGTTCGCGGCCGGCATGGAGCTGCCACTTGACCGTTGTGACCGGGCGGGCCGTGAAGACGGCGATCTCGGAAACGCTCCAGGACTCGAAGTAGTACAGCCGGATCGTTTCGCGGATGCCGGCCGGCAACCCTTCGACCACGCGATGGATCTCGTCGCGGGGCTCGGCCAGATGCGTCGACAGCGACGGCGCCCCCGAAAGGACGAGCCGGTCGAGTTCGTGCATCGGCATCGTGTCGGTCCGGCTTCGGTCGCGCGCCATTCGGATCGCGCGGTTTCGGACGATCGCGCCGAGCCACGCTTTGAAGCGCGCCGGATCGTCCAATCCCTTGAGCGAACGGAACGCCGAGATCAGGGCGTCCTGGGCCGCGTCCTCCGCCATCTCGCCGGAAAGGAACTGTCTCGCGATAGTCACCGCGGCGGAGCGATACCGGCGCACGAGGGCGTCGAAAGCCCGGATGTCGCCGCGCTGCGCGGCCTGCACCAGAGCCGTTTCGTTCGTGCCCGTATCGGTCGTCAACGCTACTGCCGCCACCTCGATGGAATAGAGACTGCACGAACGCGCAGGGATAGGGGAATCGTTCGTGCCGCTCCGCACCTCGGATTATTGCGCCCGAGACCGCAAGATATTCGTCGCCCCCGCCTCAGGAACCCTCCGTCTGACTTTATGTAGGCGCGAAGCTTGCTCTCCCAATAAAGACGAGCGCTTACGAAAAGAAAGGAATCGCCAGGCCCCTCTCTCCCAAGGGGCCTTTTCCATTTCTGGAGGT
>DASWVS010000548.1:0-17432 GCA_036401135.1 Fimbriimonas sp. | reverse complement strand
GGGCAAGGCGGTCGAACCTCCTGAGGCGTGGCTGGAGGAGTTCGTCGGGATCGTCACCGACGGCAGAACCTTCGACGGCTCGATGAGCACCGGGACAGCCGTCCCCAAACTGGTGGTCCGCTTCGTGCGCGGCGATACCCGAGTGGACGTCATGCTGGCGTTCAACCAGAACACGGTGGTCGTTCAGCAGGATGGGAAGCCGGTCGCCACGGGGATGTTCTCGCCGCGCCGCAAGGACCTGGTCCGCCTCGTCAAAGCGCTCTTCCCCGAAGACGGTGAGATCCAGGCCATCGCCGAACAGACCGAGAACCTTTAGCCTCGTCGATGGCAGTAAACTTCCGCCGTGCTGGGGCAACGGATGGAGCGGGAGATTCGGGAGCAGCCCGAAGTGTTGGGTCGTGGAGCGGAGAAATACCGCGAGTCGCTCGGACCGATCCTCTCGGGCCGGCAATTCGAGATGGTCCTCCTCGCCGCGAGGGGATCCTCCGACAACGCGGCATTATTCGCCAGGTACCTCATCGAGATCTACCTCGGGATTCCCGTTTCCCTTGCGGCCCCGGCGGTGCTCACCCGTTACGCGTCGCGGGTGCGGTACCGGAACTGTCTGGCAATCGGCATCTCGCAGAGCGGCGCCGCTCCGGACGTCGCGGAGGTTCTCCTGTCGCTCCGCGAAGGGGGCCATACGACCCTGTCGATCACGAACACGCCCGGCTCGCGCCTCACCGTCGAGGCTGAGTCGACCCTCCTTCTCGACGCCGGGACCGAGAAGTCCGTGGCCGCGACCAAGACCTACTCGGCGACGCTTCTCGCCCTGTACGAGGTCGTCCGCGCCCTGGGCGGCGAGCTGCCGGATCCCAAAGGACTGCTCCCCGACGACGCCTGGATCGAGGAAACCTTCGAAGCCGCGTCGGCGAGCAGCGGCCTCATCGTCCGAAGCGACCCCGTCTTCGCGCTGGGCCGCGGGTATTCGTTCGCCACCGCTCAGGAGACCGCGTTGAAGCTGATGGAATGCGCCCTGATCTCCTGTAAAAGCTACTCGTCCGCGGACTTCGAGCATGGTCCCAAAGCGCTCGCGGGACACGGCAGCACCGCGATCTCTTACCTGGGCCCGCTCCCCGACCTCGAGCGCCAGGGGTGCAGCATCGTTCCGTCGCCCGCAGGACGCCTGGAGGGCCGCGAGATGGAGCCGCTCACCCCGATATGGGATATTTGCTTCGCCCAGTGGACCGCGCTCCTGTGCGCCCGCGCCCGGGGGCTGGATCCCGACGATCCCCGCCACCTGAACAAGGTGACCCAGACGCGCTAGCCGCTATAGGCGCCGTATCCGCCGCGGAAGTACAGCAGCGGCTTGCCTTCGCGCACGTCCGCCTGCGAGACTTTGCCGACGAAGATCGTGTGGTCGCCGCCCTCGCACGACGACTCGAGCCGGCACTCGATCGAGGCGAGAACGCCTTCGAGAACCGGCTGCCCGTCCGTTCCCAGGCGATACTCGACGGTCGAAAGCCGGTTCTCGACGCGAGAGGCGAAGTGCCGCGCCACGAGCTCCTGCTCGTTCGAGAGGATGTTGACGACGAAGGCCTTGGAGGACTCGATGAGGGAGCACATGATCGACCGTTTGTCGAGGCAGACCAGGACCAGGGGCGGATCGAGGGAGACCGAGCAGAAGGCGCTGACGGTCGTTCCATGCTCGCGGCCGTCGGCGGCGCAGGTCACCACCGTCACCCCGGAAGCGAAGTGTCCGAGAGCGTATCGGAACGTTTCCTCATCAACGTGCATGGCGATCAAGTATAGAGTCCCGGGATGCCCAACTCGTTCCATGCGCGCAGGTAAAACGAACGCGTGAACGTCGATCTGCTGAAGGAGCTGACGGAAGCTCATGGAACCTCTGGATACGAAGACGAGATTCGAGAGATCGTCCGGCGCGAATTGGAAGGGATCTGCGAGTTCTCGACCGATTCGATGGGCAACCTGATCTGCCTCAAGCGCGGCAAGGGGGCGAGGAAACTCATGCTCGCCGCGCATATGGACGAGATCGGTTTTGTCGTCCGCTACATCGAAGACAAGGGCTTCCTGCGGCTGGCAACCCTCGGCGGCTGGGACCCGCGCCAGATGAACAGCCAACGGGTGGTCGTCCGTGCGCGGGAAGGTCGCCTGCCGGGCGTCCTGATGTACGGAACCAAGCCGGCGCACATGCTCACCGACGCCGAGCGGAACGAGGGCCAGAAGCACGACAACTTCTTCGTCGACCTCGGACTTCCCGTGGACGAGGTGAAGGCGAAGGTGAGGGTCGGGGACTCGGTCACGATGGACCGATCCTTCCTGAAACTCGGCAACCTGTTCACCTGCAAGTCGATGGACGATCGCGTCGCCGTTTTCGTAATGATCGAGGCCTTGAAGGCGGCGGGCGACCACGAGGCGGACGTGTACGCGGTGGCCACGGTCCAGGAGGAGATCGGGCTTCGAGGCGCGGCCGCCGCGGGCTGGTCGGTTCAACCCGACGTGGCGGTGGCGATCGACATCACGATCGCGAACGACATCCCGGGCATAGGGGGTCCGGACGAAGTCACGCGGCTGGGCGAAGGGGCCGCGATCAAGGTGATGGACAGCTCCCTTGTCTGCCACCCGAAGGTCGTGGAGCATTTCCGGGCGCTCGCCGAGAGGAACGCGATCCCGCACCAGATGGAGATCCTGACACGGGGAGGAACCGACGCGGGCGCGATCCAGAGGCTCCACGGAGGGATTCCGTCGTTCACGCTGTCGATTCCGACGCGCTACGTCCACACGGTGAACGAAACGGTCCACCGGGACGATGTCCAGGCCTGCATCGACCTGCTCGCGCGGTACATCGAGGACGCGCACGCGGGAAGCTACAGCCATTAGCTTCGGGAGCCCCGCGTTGCCTGGTATCCTAGCGCCGTCTTGAGCACGACGGCGCAAAACCCTTCCGAGTCCTTCTTGCAGTGCACCCAGTGCAAGAAGATCCTCTTTCTCGCCGATTTCGAGCAGAACTTGCGCGTGTGCAGCTACTGCGGGCACCACCATCGGCTGGCAGCCAGGAACCGCATCGACATCACCTTCGATCAGGATAGTTTTACGGAACTTGACACGAATCTGACCAGCCTGGACCCGCTCGGTTTTCCGGACTACCGGGAGAAGCTGAGCGCGGCGGTCGCCAAAACCGATTCGCACGACTCCATGATCAGCGGCCGCGCGCTGCTCGACGGCCGGCCGGTGTCCGTCGCCATCGCCGACTTCTCCTTCATGGGCGGCTCGATGGGTTCGGTCGCGGGCGAAAAGGTGGCCCGGACGCTTGAAAGGGCGGCCGACGAAGGGGTCCCGGCCATCGTCTTCTGCGCCTCGGGCGGCGCGAGGATGCAGGAGGGCCTTCTCAGCCTGATGCAGATGGCCAAGACGACCGCCGCCGCCCAGCGATGCTCCTCCCGGGGAGTCCCGTTCATCGCCGTCTTCACCGATCCGACGATGGCGGGCGTTCTCGCGAGCTACGCCTCGATCGCAGACATCATCCTCGCGGAGCCGAAGGCGCTGGTGGGGTTCGCGGGGCTGAGGGTCAGCAAACAGGCCGGCGTCGGCAAGGTGCCCGACGATTTCCAGACGGCCGAGTTCGCCAACAAGCACGGGATGATCGACCGGATCGTTCCGCGAAAAGAGATGAGTTCGACCCTGGCGATGCTGGTGAGGATGCTCGGAGGTGCCTCGCGTGGCTGACGAAGGGTCCCTGCCCGAAGTGGATCCGGGCCTGAGCGAGGTTCGTTCGACGCTGGAGTCGCTCCAACAACGCATGCTCGCCGGCGAGGAGATCGACGAGAAGGAGCTCGTCGCGATCGCAAGGGCGGTGGCGACCCGCCTCGAGATCATCCGCTCGCAGCTGGAAGAGGCCGTCGGCGGGATCTCCCCGGAGAGGCTGCGCGAGGAGATGGAACGGTCTCTGCCCCGGGAGGAGTACGAGGCTTGGCTGGCGGGGGAACAAGAGCGGGAGTCCTTTCGTAAGTCGGTCGCGGAGGAAAGGGCTTTGAGGGAAGGGCTCGCTTCGAACAACGAGGAAGAGATGAATGGCTAAGACGTACCAGGAGTGGGAAAGGCCGCTCGTCGAGCTCGAAGAGGGCGTGGCGAAGCTGAGAGAGCTCTCGCGCAAGGAGCAGGACCCGGTTCGACGCGAAGCGCTCGAAACCCGCATCCAGGAGTTCGAGCGAAGGCGGGACCGATACGTCTCGGTGATGTACGCGAACCTGGGCCCGTGGGAGAAGGTTCTCGTCGCTCGCGCCCCGAAGCGCCCTTACACGCTCGACTATATCGCCGCCATTTTCTCGAACTACATCGAGTTGGACGGCGACCGTCTCGGCCACAACGATCAGGCGATCGTGGGCGGCCCGGCGCTGCTCGACGGCAGGCCCGTCATGGTGATGGGGCACCAAAAGGGGCGCAACATCCAGGAGCGCCAGACGCGCAACTTCGGGATGGCCAAGCCGGAAGGCTACCGAAAGGCGATCCGGCTGTTCGAGATGGCCGAGCGGTTCCGATTGCCCGTGATCACGTTCGTCGACACCCCCGCTGCCGATCCCGGCGTCGAAGCCGAGTCCCGCGGGATTTCGGAGGCGATCGCCGCCGCGATGTTCAAGATGTTCGAGCTCACGGTCCCAACCGTCTCCATCGTCATCGGCGAAGGGGGCTCCGGCGGTGCGATCGGCATCGCGACCGCGAATCGCGTGCTCATGCAGGAGCACGCCGTCTACTCGGTCATCCCGCCCGAGGGGTGCGCCGCCATTCTCTGGAGGGCGCCCGAACGAGGGGCGGACGCCGCGAAGGCGCTGCAGCTCACCGCCCAGTCGGCGCTGAAGTTCGGCGTGATCGATGAAATCGTACCGGAACCGATGGGAGGCGCCCATCGGGATCCGAGCGAGGCGGCCTCGCTGGTCAAGACGGCGGTCGCGAGGCATCTCGAAGAGCTCGCCGGACTCGACCCTCAGGGGCTCTACGACCAGCGATACGCGAAATTCAGGGCGATGGGGCAGTTTCGGGAGTAGCTTCCGCGTCGACGGCGTCCGCCGTTCTGCGCATCAGCAGATAGGTGATCGAAGCGGCGATGAGGCCGCAGCAGACTCCGCCGAGGACGTCCGTGGGCCAGTGCACGCCCCGGTAGATCCGGCTGAAGCCGACCAGGCTGGCCCAGGCGAGCCCGAGGGGGCCGACCCACCACCTCGGCGTCTTCCAGCTCACGAACAGCAGCATGAAGGCGATAGCAAACGAGGTCGTCGTGTGCCCGCTTGGGAAGCTGTTGTACTCGAAGCCCTCCTGCGGCCTGGCAAAGGCGAAGAGGCTGGGTCGCTCGCGCTCGATCGACTTCTTGATGACGACGGTCGAGAGGATGCTGCCGATCGCCCAGACGCTGAGGAGGGGGCCGACGAGATAGACCGGGTCCTTCCAAGAAGCCACCGCAGCGCGAAAGAACGTTCTTACCGTCCGGGCTTCGAGCTCCTTCAGCTTGCGGCTGAGAAAGACCGGAGGGATGAGGACGACCAGAAGCTGGACCCAACCCAGGCCGGTCGAACTGACGACCCAGAAGAACGGATCGAGCCAGTCCTGGTGCAGCCCGAGGTGGATCGCTCGGAACGCGGACTGGTCGAACTGCCAAAGCTGCTGCACGGGGACATTGTGAACGACGGACAAGCCCGAGTCGCCCCGGGCTCGTCCGGACCCGCTTACCGCCGCCGATAGATCAGCCACCCGGCGAGGCCGAGAGGAAGCCAGATCGGGGCGAACACGAGGAGATAGATCCCGACTGTTCCCAGGCTTTGCCACAGGACTTGCAGGTTTCCGGTAGCGCCAGCCCAGGCCTTTTGCGTCCACGTGCGGGCTACCGGCGCCGGCGGTTGCGGCTGGGCCTTCGGCCGCTCCTGGAGCGTAAGCTGGATCGTCGACATCTTCGCCTGGCTGCGGAACGTCCTCTGCTGGGCATCGAGGCTCTCGATCTCCTGTCGTACCTGACCGAGCCGCTCCTTGACCTGTAGGATCTCGCCGATCTTGTCGGCCCGCGACATGAGCGCCCGGTACTGCTCCTCCTCCGACTTGAGCGCCTTCAGCCGGGCGTCGATGTCCGCCACCGCCGCCGTGACGTCTTCCCCGCTGACGACGTCGGTCTGAACCTTGCCCAGCTTGCGGACCGTCGCGAGAACGGGCTCGAATCGCGACACCGGCACCCGCAGGGTCATCGACATCACGATCGGTCCGCCCGCGTCCATTCGGCTCGAGTTCTGAATGATCCCACGGTTGCTCCGCACGAGGCTTTCGACTCGCGCCTGGGCCGCCGGAACCGAATCGACCTCGACGCTCAATTCGGCGTTCTTCACCACCAGCGAAGGACTCCCCGCCTCGCCGCTTATCGGCGCTCCGTTCATCGGCGGTTGAACGGGAGCCTCGGCCGGTCCGGCGGAACCGTCGACCGCCGATTTCGCCCGTGCGGATCCTCGAGGACTCAACCCCCCCGTTCCCGGGCTTAGCCGCCCGGCGGCCTTGTCTCGAAACCGGAACTCGGCGGACGCCGGACTGGATGCGGTGGCCATGTCCATGGCCGTTTCGTTTCGCGCGGCGACTTTCGCCTGGGCAAAGATCGGGAAGACGATCGCGCACATGACGAGGACGGCCGCCGCACCCATCAGGCCGAGTCCCAGCCTTTTCGCGCGCTCCTGCCGAGGGTCCGGCTTGCGCCGCCCCGCCGTGAGGGCTCCCAGCGTCGCCTCGAGGCCGTACGACTCGATTTCGGCGGCCTCGTTCCGAAGAACCTGGGAGATCCTGCCGAAGTCCTCCAACTCCTGCATCGCCTCGGGGTCGAATTCCAGCCCCTGACGCACCTCTTCCGCCTGGGCGGGCGCCAACTCGTTGTCGTAGTACGCCTTGAGTTCGTCGCGTACGTTCATTTCACCTCACCTCCGGTCGGCTGCAGCGCCTTGCGAAGCTGCAGGAACGCATGATGGAGGCGCGATTTGACGGTCCCGACGGGAATGTCGAGCACCGAAGCCGCCTCCTCGTAGGTCAACCCTTCTAGCTCGTGCAAGAGCACCACGTCACGGTGCTCGCTGGAAAGCCGGAGCAGGGCGTCCGAGAGCGCTGTTCGGTCGATCAGCCGCGACTCCTGGCTTTCCTGGGCGTGTTCGTCGACGAAGTCGATCCTTGGGGCGTCGAGCCGTCGGCTGCGCGCGATCCGGCGGCATTCGTTGTGGGCGATGCCGAACAGCCACGTCGAGACGCTCGAGTCGCCCCGATACTTCCGCGCCACCCGGTGCGCCGTCAGGAACGTGTCCTGCGCCGCGTCCGCCGCCGACTCGTAACCGACCCGTCGGGCACAAAAGCGAAAAACGGCGTCGTAGTGTTCGCGCGCGATCGCTCCGATATCGACTGGTGTCGGCCCCATGATTCGATCTACCAACTGCATAGGCCTACTCCGGGAGGTGAGTGCCGAAGGAACGGCCGATCGTTCAGTCGGTTTCCAGGATATCGGAATTACGGTGAGCCGGATGCCTGGTTGCTGACCTCGATGTGGCGCGTCGCTTCGTTCCATTCGACCTTGGCGCCGAACGTCTCGCCGATGAATCGGAGGGGAACCATCGCCGTGCCATCGATGAGCGTGGCGGGCACGTCGAGGATGAACTCCTCGTTGTTCACGGTGGCGAGACGCTGGCCGAGGGTCAGGATCACGTTCGTCTGCCCGTCGGTCGCCGAGATGCGCTTCTTGGAGGCGTTGTACTTCACGCGGGCGCCCAGGGACTCCAGAATCCCTCGCAGGGGGATCAGAACCCTCCCCCGTACGGTCCTCGGGCCGACGCCCTTGAACTCAACGGGTTGCCCGTTGACGGCAACTTCGATCGGTCCGGCCTGGGCGGCAGCGACACCGACGAAAGAAAAAACGACGGCCGCCAGACCTCGAATCGGCTGTGGACAGGGCTTCCAAAGCATAGGGTGTATAACGACGGGGGCGGAAGATCGATCACTCGCCTGCCGATCTTTCCGCAACGATCGGGCTACCAGGACGCCGTCTGCGGCACGATTCTCACCTGGCCGCTGTAGATGTCATAGATCCCGGCGACACACTCGGTCTCATCCTCGGATAAAGCCGTCCTCAGCGCATAGGAGTCCCGCGTATATTGCTCGATGCTCAGGCTGGCGTTTTCCTCGATGGAGGCGGCGAGGAGGTCTTCGGGCTTTTTCGCCTGCGCCCGGTACACGGCCGCCATGATGCTCAGCCTCAAGGGGCCGCCCTCTCCCGATCCCTGTCCGTCGACGATCTGACCGACGGCAAGGCATCCGGTATGTCCGAGGACCATCACCAAAGGCACCTTGAAGTGGGACACGGCGATGTCGATCGTCCAACGTCCGCTGTCCGCGCAGACGTTCCCAGGGATGCGCGCGGTGAACAGGTTGCCCAGAGGTTGATCGAACACGATCTCCGGGGACACGCGGCTGTCGCTGCACGCGATCACGCAGGCGATCGGCTTCTGGTTGACCGCGAAGCGGGCGATCTCCTCGGGTTCGTAGCGGTAATGAAGGCTTCGGCCGGTGCGGAACCGTTCGTTGCCCTCGAGAAGCGTTTGCAGAACCTCGGTCGCTCGTTCAGTCATCGAGGAAGCATTAAACCCTAAGGAGGCGGGACGACGCCGATCGTCAGCAGGATGTTCGCGTAGATCCGCTGCTCTCCCGAAGCGATCGTCAGGCAGACGTCGGAAGCCTTCGCCGCATCGTAGAACTCGAACCGATGCCGCGCCGTCAGCGCCAGGCCCGAGCCCAGCACGCTTCGAAACTCGGTGAAGATCGCCGGTTCTGCACCGGTGTCCGGAACCATCACCTCCGCCGCCTCGATCGGAATCGAGCGCGCGATCACGCCGAGGATCTCGACCGCGTTCAGCTTTCCGGGAGCGAGGTTGAGATAGACGATCTGCGCTTCCGGGGAGGAACCCGTCGTGAACGGGTAGTTCGAATCCGCGATCAGGACCTTGCTTCCATGCCCGGCTGAGGCGAGGGCGGCAAGGATCTCCGGGTGGAGCAACTCCGTCTTGAGCATGCCTCAGTTTAGACTGAGGACCCTATCGCCGAACCAAGGCCTCTGCGATCTGGACCGCGTTTAGCGCCGCTCCCTTCAGCAACTGGTCTCCGACGACGAAGAGGCAGAGAGCATTGGGGTTGCTGACGTCCTTGCGGATCCGTCCGACGAGGACTTCGTCCCTTCCGCTCGCTTCGAGCGGGGTTGGGAAGTGGTTCGCCGCCCGGTCGTCGACCAGGCGAACGCCGGGAAAGTCGCGGAAGACCTGCCGCACGGCCTCTTCCGAAGGCGCCGGACCGTCGAACTCGACCGTCACCGACTCGCTGTGCGCGCGAAGCACCGGCACCCGGATACAGGTCACGTTGACCTTGAGGCTCGGATCGCCGAGGATCTTCTGGGTCTCCGCCACCACCTTCGCCTCCTCCTCGTTGTAACCGAGATCATTGATCGGCGTGTTGTGGCTGAACAGGTTGAACGCGTAGGGCGGATAGGCCATGTTCGGGTCCGGCGCCTCGGACGACGGATCGACCGACGATCGGGTTTCCTCGAGCAACCGCTGCATCATCGCCGCACCTCCGCCGCTCGCGCTCTGGTAGGTGCTGACGATGAGCCTTTCGATCTTGCCCAGCTGGCGCAAGGGGTGGACCGCCATGACGAGAATCGCGGCGACGCAGTTCGGGTTGGCGATCAGGCGGTGCTCGGGTAGGACCGCGTCGAGGTTGACCTCCGGAACGACCAAGGGCACGTCCGGAGCCATGCGGTAGGCGGAGGAGTTGTCGACCACGAGTGCGCCCGCCTTCAACGCTGCCGGAGCCAACTCTCGGGACCGGCTCGCTCCCGCGCTGAAGAAGGCGACGTCCACCCCTTCGAACGCTTCCGGCGTCGCCTCGAGAACCGGCACGTCCTCTCCCCGAAATCGCAGCGTCCGGCTGACCGAGCGCTTGCTGGCGAGGAGCGAAAGAGAGCCGATCGGGAACGACCGCTCGTCGAAAAGACGGAGAAATTCGTTGCCGACTGCGCCGGTTGCCCCAACCACGGCGACGCCGAGACCGTTTGTCACTCCAAAAGATGTACCTCAAACGTCACTGTAATCGTTGACACAAAACATCCTCGCGGTTGATGTACACTCTGGAGGATTTCCGGGAGAGCTGGGTGCGAGCCGAAGCGAACGATCAATATGTTGACCTGAACTTCGACTGTGGGGCGTCGCCGGCGGGTTTCAAACGGACCGACGCCGTCGCGACGCACCACGTTCGAGTTGAAAATATTTCCGGTCTTGTTGCCAAGACCGCCGTCGGAGTGTCGAACGTTCCGGGAGGCATGAACGCCCTTTGTATCAATTACAAAGGGACGCTGATCGCCCGATCCGGGCCGCAGTCGCGCTTGGTGCTGATCCCGCCTAGGAGCATCACCTACGTCCGCAGCGCCCGCGTGATCCTGCAGGCCGCCCGCGGCGATCATCAGTCGCTGCTGCTGACGTGGCACAGCAACATCACCGGGCTCCTGAACCACTGGATCGAAACGCGCCAGGGCGCCCGCTCTGGGGCGGCGACCACTCGGTCCATCGCCTGCAAGCCGATCGACCCGTACTTCAAGCCGACCCTCACCCGGCTCGACGACGCCCTGAACGGATCGGCCGATACGATGGAGCCGCTCATCGTCTCGTTCCTGTACGAGACGGTGTCCCGCCTGATGTCGAGCCTCGACCAGGTCCAGCTCGCCGCCGTGCCCGCCGACTTGCCGGAGACGATCCAGGCGCTCGTCCTGCGGGTCCGCACCAACCCCGCGCTCGCATGGCCGCTCAAAGAGGCCGCCGACGCCGCCGGCTACTCGCCGTTCCACTTCTCGCGCGTCTTCAAGAACCTCGTCGGCTATGGGTTCCACGAGTACGTGGACCGGTGCCGGACGGAGTGCGCCGTCGAAATGCTCTGCACCACCGACCACGCCGTCGACCTCATTGCCTCGACGTGCGGGTTCGGTACCACCCAGGGTCTGCGCGAATCGGTCAAGGAGTATCTGGGACTGGTCCCGTCCGAGCTCCGATCGATCCCCGACGTGGTCGACTTCAACGACTAGGTTGCTTACGGAGGGCTGCGATGGTCGAAATCGAAGAGTTGGCACAAGGTTCGGGCGCGGAAGTCGTGGACGGCAAGACCGTCACGATGCACTACACCGGCACCTTCCCCACGGGTGAGAAGTTCGACAGCAGTCGAGACCGGAACGCCCCGTTTACGTTCAAGGTCGGGTCCGGGCAAGTCATCAAAGGCTTCGACCTCGCCGTGTTGGGCATGCGGCCGGGGGGAAAGCGGAAGGTAACGATCCCCCCTGACCTCGGATACGGCGCGAGAGGCGCCGGAGGCGTGATCCCGCCCAACGCCACCCTCGTGTTCGAAGTCGAGGTTCTGGACGTCCGTTAGGTCCTAACGGTTAGGGCTGGGGCTGAGAAGGAAGAAGTCGCCGAGCCCTTTGCTCACCTCCACCGGACCCTCGGCCTGGCCCATCACGACCGTGATCCCGTCCCCGCCTCTTCTCCGTTCGACCCGGTAGCTGATCCCTTGGTCGTACATGACGTGTCCGGATCCGGCGAGCACCACGAAGACCTGGTCCTTGGCGCCGAACCTTTCGAGCCACTTCAGGGCCGTATCCGCCATCGCCACGTCCCAAAGCACCTGCGCCGAGTAGATGTTGTCGCCGCCGGGCCCCGTCATCGGATGCCCGCCCATCAGCGCCTCGAAGACCCGGCGATGGTCCTTGTTCCCCGTGAAGAACTCGTTCGGCAGCTGAAGGCGCGCTGAGACCGGTAGCGCGGAGAGCCCGGTGCGGCCCACGAGCCGCACCCAGTCACGCGGCACGTTCAACGCGACCATCGGAAGCTTCATCTCCTTGGCAACGTCGAACACCGGCTTGTAGAAGCCGTAATCGAACCCCCACTGGCCCTTCCAGTCGACGTTGGCTTGGAATTCGGCTTCGGACAGCTCGCCCCTCACCCACGCGTCGAGCGGGTCCTGCTTCGGCCGCGTGATCATCTCCAGGCCGACGGCCACGGGCCGGCCGCTCGTGGCGAGCGCTCGGATCACGTCCGCCTGAAACTGCTGGTGGGGTTGGGTGGCGTGGTTCTCGCCCAGGTAGACGAAGCGCTTGCCCCTCGCTGCCGAGACGACGCTGGCGATCGTGGCCGTCCTTCCGGCGGCGAGGTCGGTCAGTCCAAACTCGGCACGGACCGTGCCCTTGCGTCCGATGTCGAGCCGGAGCGGGTCGGGGGGGTTCTGCATGGCTGCGGCGATCGCGAGTGCGGCGAATACTGGCATGTCGGTCTTCTTTCGTTTACGGGTATAGCTTATTCCATGTCGCTCTCGCCGAAGGAAAGGATCGCGAGGGCGGCACGCAACCAGGAGGTCGACCGGCTCCCCACGATCGGCGGATGGATCGGGGGCGTCGCCAACCTTTCCGCCCTCGCCGGCATCCCAACGGAGGAGTACCTCGCCGACCCGTATCGGGGCATGGTCCTGGCCCACAAGGCGCTCGACGTCGACGGGATGATCCAGCCTGCGGTGCCGACGAGGCTCGACCAGATCCGAACGGGGCTGGTGGAGGAGTCGAGCTTCCTCGACCGGGAACCGGAGGAGTTGCTCGCCCTGGCGGAAACCCTTCCCGACACGGAAGAGGGCGCGCTCGAAGGATTCGATCGAAACGCCGAAGAGGCGCGCTATCGGGAGTACTTCGAACGCGCACTCGGCGGGTGGGACGGGATCGTTCCCGTGCCGAACTTCTGGGAGATCGGGGGGCACTTTCCTCTCTACACCGAGTTCGGCTATACCGCCTTTCTTTCCGCCTGCGCGCTCTATCCCGACGCCGTCGGCAGGATCTGGCACCATCGGTCGGTGGCGTCGCGCGAGCGGGCGAAGATCTTGCTCGGCCTGTACCGCGACTACGATCTCGTCCCGCTGATGTTCTGCGGCGAGGACCTCTGCAACAACCACGGTCCCATGGTCTCCCCGGCGTTCCTCCGCGAGCAATACCTACCGACGGTTCGAAGGATCATCGAGCCGCTCGTCGAGGCCGGGATCCGCCTGATCCACCACTGCGACGGGGACGTCAGGCCCCTCGTCGACGACTTCATCGAGATCGGCTTCAGCGGCTTCCAGGGGTTCCAGTACGAGCTCGGGATCGACCTTTACGATCTTCGGCGTCGACGGAGCCGTCTCGGAGAGGAGCCGGTGATCTTCGCCGGCCTCAGCGTCACGCGCACCCTGCCGTTCGGCTCGGAAAAGGAGCTGCGGGAGGAGGTCGAGTACTTCGTCGACGCCACCGACGGAGGGCGGGGCCTGTTCCTCCACACGAGCAACGTCACCGGCGTCGAGGTCCCCCCGGAGAACCTCCGCTACGCCTACCGGCACGCGCACGAGCCGGGCCTGTTGCTCCAGAACCGCCATCGGCACGCCGAGTGGCCGAACGGCGGGCTCTAGGAGGGCCTATTCGAGCGGGATCCGCCAAGCGCCCCGCCCGTGGGTGCCGATCGTGATCCAGTTCGTTTGGACGTTCGCCACGATACTGAATACGGGCACGTTCGGCAGGTTCGATCCCAGCCGGTACCAGCGTCCCCCTCCGTTCGGCGACATGAAGACTCCGATGAACGTGGCGGCATACAGCGTATCCGGCCGTCGCGGGTTCAGGCAGAGCGCCTGCATCGGCATCGGGGGAAGGTCCTCGTCGATGCATTTCCAGGTCCCGCCCGCGTCGGTGCTTTTCCAGAGCCGCTGAGGGTTCCAACCGCTCAGAGCCACATAGACGACCCGCGCGTTGCGCGGGTCGACGCACACGTCGCTCACGTAGCTCCTGGGCAGTCCGGCGTTGATCGGATGCCAGGTCGCCCCGGTATCGGCGGTGACCCAGAGCTTGCCGTCCGAGGTCCCCGCGTAGATCACCTTCGAGTTGTTCGGAGCGACCGTCACCGCCGATACGCGGCTGCCGAGGATCGGGCTGATCGCTGTCCAGTTCCTTGCGGCATCGGTGGACCGATAGACTTTCTGCGCGCCGGCGACCAGGGTGTCGGGGTCGCTGGGATCGAGCGTGAAGGGGGCGTAGAACAGCTTCCCTTCCGCGGGATCGATCCCGTTCGTCGTGTTCCACTCCCAGCTCTTACCGCCGTCGGTCGACTTGCAGATGGTCAGGTTCACGTACTCGGTGTAGACCACATTGGGGTCCTTCCAGTTGACGCGGGTGACGCCTCCGTCTCCGAGGAAGGTGTTGCGCCACGCGGTCGATCCCTCGTAGACGTTGGTCCCGTTGTCCTGGGTGCCGCCCCACGCCTTGTTCTCGTCCCAGGGATGGACATCGACGCTCTGGAACTGCACCGTCCCGAGTCCGTTGCTGATCGACTCCCAGCTCGACCCGAGGTTGCGCGTGCGGAAGACTCCGCCGTCCGTGCAGAGGTATACCGTCTGGGCGTCGAAGGGGCTGAACGTCAGCGCATGATGATCCGGATGGACGGGGCCGCCGTCGTACGACTTCGTGTTGTCCTCCCAGGTCTCGCCCCCGTCGAGCGATCGGAAGGTGCTGAAACCGCCTACGAAGACATGGTTCGGGTTCTTCGGGCTGACCGCGATGCAGTCGTAATACCAAGCGGAGTCGCCGGCATAGTTCGGCGCGTTCGGCATTCGAACCCAGGACGTTCCGAGGTCGGTCGTCTTGTACAGCCCTTGAAGGCCGCCGGAGACGCCGTAGAGCGACGCATAGACGACGTTGGGGTACGAGGCGCACTGGGCGATCTGGATTCGACCGAGCTTTCGGCCGTCGACCTCCGGCAGGAGCCTCTTCCACGAGGCGCCGGAGTTCGTGCTGAGGTACAGCCCGTTGTTCGCCGCTCCCCAGGCGAACCCGATGCCGGCGATCGCGACGTTCGGGTTCTTGGGGTCGATCACGATGTCGGAGGCGCTGCCGTCGAGGAGCTTGACCCACGTCCCTCCGTGGTCCAGGCTCCGGTAGACCCCGCGCGTCGTCGCCGCGTAGATGAACCCCGGACGCTTCGGGTTGGGCACGATCCGACAGAATCGGTAGCCGAGGAACACGTCGCTCGCGAGAAGGTCCCACGTCTTGCCGCCGTTCCTCGAGCGGAGGAAGCCCGCCCCGTGGAAGCTGTCGATGCTATAGTGCGGCTCGCCTGTCCCGGCATAGACGACCTCGGGGTCGAACGGGTCGAGTGCGACGTCGCCGATGGACAGCGAAGCCACCTGGTCGGCGATCGGGGTCCACGACGCCCCCTCGTCCTCGCTGCGCCAGATGCCGCCCGAGGCCGCGCCGACGGTGAGCATGCGCGGATTTCTCGGATCGACGACGAGAGCCGTGGCGCGCCCGGCGTTCTCCATGCCGCCCCACGACTCCTTGATGACGCTGGGCCCGATCTCGGTCCACAGAGGCGCCGTCCCCTGCCGGTCCTTCCATGCCGGCAGGTGGCGGGTTTCGAACCACGCGGTCGTCCGCGACGTCGCCGCCTCGACCGCCGCCGTCTCGTTCTTGAGGCGTTCGAGTTCGTCGCGCTGGATCTTGTGGTCCTTTTCGTCGCCGAGACTCGGCGCCGGAAGGAGCGCCATCACGGCGACCGTCACAAGCGCCGGCAGCGTCCGCAATAGCAAGGGACCCTGGATCATTCGCCGTCGGGGGTCGCCGGAACCGGCGGGGATCCCGCCCTTTCCGCCGACATGTACGTCTCGAACGAGTACGTGATCGTCTCGGTCGCGCCGGGAGCGATGGCCAGCGTCCATTCGAGGTCGTTGATCGGGTTCGGCTCACCGTTCAGGATCTGCGTCTGCTTCACTGTCCCCTTGTCCGACAACTCGCCGACCTTCCCTCTCACGGTCTTGGTGATCTTCAGCTGCGCCGCGTCCGGTCGGTGGTTGGTCACTTTGAGGGTGCCTCTCAGAGTCACCGGGACGTAGTTCGTTTTTCCGATCTGGGTCGGTCCTCCGCGCTTGACTTCGGCCTCGGACCGTTCGACTTTCAGACCGATCCCTCGCGCGATCCGGATCTCGGTGTCGGCGCCGGCCGCCGTGTACTTCACCGACTCCTGGCCGACGGCCTTGCCGTCCTCGAGCACGAGCACCGGCCCCGTGGTCAGGGGCTGGCCCGTCTTGTTCGTCAGCGTGAGGAGGTACGAGACGTCGTCTCCGTCCGCGTCCCACTCGAAGCTGGGCTTCACCGGGACGACCGTCTGGAACACGGTGACCATGGCGATGTCGTTCGTCGCCATCGTGAGGTCGGGTTTCCGGTAATAGTAGAGTTCTCCGGCCTCGTCGCGGGTCAGGGCCGCGCGCGTGATCGCGGGCGCGGACTCGGGCATCGGTCGCGCGGGGGCGGGAGCCTCGACCTTCTCGGTGGCGGCTGCCGCCGGGAGTTGGGCGAGCATGTCCTGCACTCCACGGTTCGCCACGAACGGCGATCCGACGACGAAGAACACGTCCGTTCCTGTGAGCTTCTCGGTCGTGTTCAGCATCGAAGCCCGCAGGCTGAGGTCCGCCTGGGTGCGGTGGACATCGAGGACGTAGCTGGGCTCCCAGCGGATCCCCTCCTGCAGGTAGGCGACTCCCAGCGTCGTCGTCTTGCCGGGATCCTTCGTGTCGACCTTGATCCGGACCGGGTAGCCCGCGAACAGCACGTCCCGGACCTGCTCGTACGGAACGGCGATGAACGCGTCGCCCACCTTCAGCAGGAGCATGTCGTCGAGGATCTTCGCGAGCTCGCCCTCGTGCCGCTGGCCGCCCTTCGTGACCACCGTCAGGCGGAGCCCGATCTTGTCGCCCAGGCGCTGCTTCAGCTCCGCGGCGGATGCGAACTCGATCTTGTTCTCTCGGCTCATGACGACCGTATCGATCCGGTCGCCCTTGTCGGTCGTGTAGAACCAGACGCTCCCCTTGATCGCGGCGGGCATCAGGTCGGTCGTCGCCCATCCGTTCTCGAGCTTGACGCGGCCTTCGCGGACGAAGTAGCCGAACCCGTCTCGGAACACGGAGACGCTCTTGAGCCGGGTGCCGAACGTCATGTTCTTCGGCTCGGGTTGCGAGAAGGCGCACGCGGCAAGCGCGGCGATGAGGAGTGCGGCAGGAAGGCGCATGGTAGGTAGGGTGAATATGGATCAGAATCGGGCGGTCCGAGACGGAGAGGGCGAAATCCGTCCTGAGAACCGCAAACCGTAGAAACCTCGCGGGATATAGTGGCGATATGCGCGTTCTGTTCATCGGTGGCACCGGCATCATCTCCTCGGCCTGCTCTCCTCTCGCCATCGATTGCGGGATCGACCTCTATCTGCTGAACCGGTCCAAGTCCTCTCGCGAGACGCCAAAAGGGGCGCAGGTGTTGAACGGCGACGTCCGCGACCGCGCTTCGGTCG
>DASWVS010000547.1:0-4216 GCA_036401135.1 Fimbriimonas sp. | reverse complement strand
CAAGGATGAGGCAGGCAACGTGCTGTACGTGGGCAAGGCCGTCAGCCTTCGCAACCGGGTTAGAACCTACTTCCAATCCTCCACCAAGCACTCTTCGCGCATCGAGCGGCTGGTTTCGAAGATCCGGGATCTCGAATGGATCGTGGTCATGAGCGAGGTCGAAGCGCTCGTGCTCGAGTGCAACCTGATCAAGCAGCACCGGCCGCCTTACAACGTTCGGCTGCGGGACGACAAGAGCTACCCGTGGATCGTGATCACCAAGGAGGAGTTCCCGCGGGTCATGTTTACCCGCCGGCCGCGAAAGGACGGCAGCAAGTACTTTGGCCCCTACCCCAGCGCCTACGTCACACGGGACACGCTCCAGTTCCTCCACAAGACCTTCCCCCTGATCCCATGCGGAAAGAGCTGGAGCGGGCTGCCGGTGCAGAAGCCATGTCTGTATCACCACATGGGTCGCTGCCTCGCGCCGTGCGCCGGACTTGCCGATCGCGAAGAGTACACGGCGATCCTCGACAAAGTCGAGCGGTTCCTGAGCGGGAAAGAGGCATCCATCATCCACGACCTCCGGATGGAGATGGAAACCGCCGCCGAGGATCTCGACTTCGAGCGGGCGGCGGCGCTTCGCGACCAGGTCCAGGCGCTGCAAGCGATCCTCGAGCGCCAGAAGGTGATCACGAACGAGCAGGTCGACCAGGACGTGATCGCGGTGGTGAAGGACGAGCGGGGGGCGGCGATCCAGATGCTCTATATCCGGGGCGGCAAGCTCATCGGGCAGCGCCAGTACGTTCTCGACGGCAGCTCGGAAGCGGCTCCGGGCGAGGCGGTCCAGGAGTTCGTGAAGCAATACTATGCCTCCTCGCCCGAGGTGCCGCGCGAGATCCTTCTGCCGGTGGAGATCGAAGAGCGCAACATCGTCCAGACCTGGCTGCGGCAGCGGCGGGGCAGCGCGGTGACGGTGGAGGTCCCGCAAACCGGCGAAAAGGCGCGGCTGATCGACATGGCGGCCGAGAACGCGGAACAGGCGCTCACCCAATTCGCCCAGGAGTTGGCGCAGAAGGAGGCCTGGGCCGAGGAGGCGATGGGGCAGCTTCAGGACGCCCTCGGGTTGCCCTCCCCGCCGCTCCGGATCGAAGGCTACGACATCTCGAACATCCAGGGAACCGCGCCGGTCGGCTCGATGGTGGTGACGGAGAACGGGGAGGCGGCGAACCAGGAGTACCGCCGGTTCAAGATCCGATGGCACCCCGAGACGCCGAACGACTTCGCGATGATGAACGAGGTCCTGACGCGGCGGCTGAAGGCGTACGTCGACGGGCAAGAGAAGTTCCAGAAGCTTCCGGATCTGATCATGATCGATGGCGGCAAAGGCCAGCTTGCGGCGGCGCTGAAAGCGCGCGACGCGCTCGGGCTGACCGTGCCGATGGTGGGCCTGGCAAAGCGGCATGAACTGATCTACGTGCCGGTGGAGGGGCTGGAGGGCGTTTCGTCTTCAGAGTACGGGTTCCGCGAAGTGGAACTCCCGCTCAACTCCGCCGGCCTCATGCTCCTGCGCAAGCTGCGGGACGAAGCCCACCGGTTCGCGCTCACCTACCACCGCAAGGTCCGCGACAAGCGGATGAACGGTTCGGCGCTGGAAGAGGTGCCGGGGGTCGGGCCGCGGCGGAAGCGGCTGTTGCTCCGGACCTTCGGCTCAGTCGAAGGGATCCGCCGGGCGAGCGTGGAAGAGTTGGCGGCGGTGCCGACGATGACCCGCTCGCTGGCGGAGAAGATACGAGATTATCTGGTCGAGACCTAGCTTGTGAGTTGAGAATCGGCTCATGCGGGCAGGCTGAAGCCTGCGGACCCCTGCAAGATGAATCCTGCGCTCCTGATAGTGATTTATATCACTGAAGCACGGGGCGGTCGAACAAGGATCCGGAAGCCCTTCCCCGCGGGGGGAAGGGTTGGGATGAGGGGTCGCTTTAGCAAGGTTCACGTCATTGCATCGCGAAGCAGACAGACGCTGTGGTCGTCCGCTGCCGAAGCTTCACCCCTCGAGCGGAAGCCTCGGGAGCGGACAGGCCGCACCCTCTGACGGCCACCTCTCGAGGCTGACGAGGCAACGCCAGACTTGCGGCGGCGGCGCGCACGCCGCATCCCCCGGTTACGGTTGATGAGGGACCCGGAAAAGCTTCATGCGCTCCTGGATCTTCGCCGCCTTGTCGCGCAGATCCTGGGCGTTCGCCCGTTCTCTCTCGACGACCTCGGGCTTCGCCTTTTCCACGAACTGCGGGTTCGACAGGCGCGCCTCGAGTTTCCCGAGGTCGTCCTGGGCTTTGGCAAGGTCCTTTTCAAGCCGAGCGACCTCCTTTTCAGCGTCGACCAGTCCTTCGATCGGCAGGTGGAGGTCGACGCCGGCGGCGGTGGCGGAGACGAAAGCGCCTTCCGGCTTGCCCTTCTGAAGGTTCTCGATCCACGCCTGCGACGCCACGATGGCATCGTTGCCGCCTAGGTCGCCCTCGTAGAAGGCGATCGGGATCGGCCGCATCGCCGCCTGATCGATTTCGGCGCGGAGCGCCCGCAGAGCCCTTGTGACCTCGAAGGCTCGCTCGATCTCCGCTTCGGCCTCGGGATTTGTGTACCCCCGAGGGAGACTGGGCCATGCCGACGACATGAGGAACGGGCTCTTGTCCTGGATCGGCAGGTGCGCGTATAGCTCTTCCGTGAGGTGCGGCATCACCGGGTGCATCATCTTCAGGAAGGCTTCGAGCGAGGTGAGCAGCACCCACTGGGGGACCTGGCGAGCCGCCGGATCGCTCAGGCGCGGCTTGCTGACTTCGATGTACCAGTCGCAAAGCTCGCTCCAGAAGAAGCGGTACATCGCCTGGCAGGCGGTTTGGATGTCGTAGCTGTCGTACGCGCTCCGAACGGTGCGTTCGGTGGCGTCGAGCCGGCTGAGCAGCCATTGGTCGACGGTTTGAAGATCGGTCGGCTCTTCGGGAACGGTCTCCACATTCATCAGGACGAAGCGGGTCGCGTTCCAGATCTTGTTGCAGAAGTTCCGGGCTTCCTCGGTCCTCTTCTCGGAGTACCGCAACTCCTGGTTCTCGCCGGTCTGACTGAGGAGGGTGTAGCGGAGGGCGTCCGCGCCGATGCGCTCGATCACCTCCGTGGGATCGACCCCGGTGCCCAGGGACTTGCTCATCCGCTGCCCTTTCTCGTTGAGCACCGTCGCATAGATCATCACATCCGAGAACGGCCGCTGGTTCGTGAGGTCGTAGCCCATCATGCACATGCGGGCGACCCACAGGTTGATGATATTGCGGTCGGTTATCAGCAGGTCTGTCGGGTAGAACCTATTCAGATCCTGCGTTTCCTCGGGCCATCCCAGCGTGGCGAAGGGCCAGAGCCCCGAACTGAACCAAGTATCGAGCACGTCGTCGTCCTGGCGAACGATCTTCTTGTCGCCGGCCTTCGCCTGCGCGTCCTCCCAACTGAGGGCGGCAAACGGCTCGCCGGCCTCGGTGTAGTAGACCGGGATGCGATGGCCCCACCACAGTTGCCGGCTGATGCACCACTCTCGGATGTTCTCCATCCAGTCGAGGAAGATCCGGTCGAACCGCTCGGGGTGGAATTTCACTTCGCCCCGTTTCGCGGCCTCGATCACGGGCTGGGCCAGCTTCGCCTGGTCGACGAACCACTGCTCGCTCAGGAGCGGTTCGATCACCTCGCCGCTCCGCTCGCTGATGATGATCGGGATCTCGTAGTCCTCGATCTTCTCGATCAGCCCGAGTTCCTCCAGGTCCGCCACGACGCGCTTTCGGGCTTCCAGGCGGTCGAGCCCCGCATACGGGCCGCCTTCCTCTGTGATTTTCGCCCTTGGGTCGAGCAGCACCGGCATCGGCAGGTTGTGCCGGACCCCGATCTGGTAGTCGTTAGGATCGTGGGCGGGGGTGACCTTGACGGCGCCGCTTCCGAACGCAGGGTCGGGGTACAGGTCGGCGACCAGCGGGATCTCCCGATTCATCAAGGGGAGGATCAGGGTCTTTCCTACCTTGCCCTCGTATCGCCTGTCGCTGGGGTGGACGGCGACGGCGACGTCGGCGAGCATCGTTTCGGGGCGGGTGGTCGCGATCACGACGTATCCGGAGCCGTCGGCATAGGGGTAACGGATGTAGGTCAGCTTGCCCTTGATGGTCCGTCTTTCGGTCTCGATATCGCTCACGCTCGTCTGGAG
>DASWVS010000546.1:0-3248 GCA_036401135.1 Fimbriimonas sp. | reverse complement strand
CCTCGACGAGATCCAGCGCCTGACGGACGAGAAAGTCTGGGACGGCGAGTGGTTCCTCCGCGGCTTCCTCGACAGCGGCCGCAAGCTGGGCAGCAAGGACAGCGAGGGTTCGAAGATCTTTATCAACAGCCAGACCTGGGCGGTTCTGGCAGACGTGGCCCCCCGCGAGAAGCTGCTCAAGGCGATGGACAGTCTCCATGAACGACTCGCGACCGAGCACGGGATCGTCATCAACGACCCCGCCTACCTGAGTTGCGACCTCGAGATCGGTGCCGTGACCTCGTTCCCGCCGGGATTGAAAGAGAACGGCGGCATTTTCTGCCATGCCAACACCTGGGGCGTCGTCGCCGAAGGCCTTCTAGGCCGAGGGCAAAAGGCGATGGATCTCTACCTCTCGTTCAACCCCGCGGCAAAGAACGACACGGCCGACACGTTCACGATGGAGCCGTACGTCTACTCGCAGTTCATCACGGGCAAGGACCACCCGCTCAAGTTCGGCCGTGCGCGAAACTCATGGCTCACCGGCACCGCCTCCTGGTCCTTCGTGGCGATCTCGCAATACATCCTCGGAGTGCGGGCGGACTACGACGGGCTGGTCGTCGAGCCGACGATCCCTGCGGAATGGGACGGCTTCAAGGTCACCCGCGTCTTCCGCGGCGCGACCTACGAGATCGAAGTGCAGAACCCGAACCACGTCGAGCACGGGGTCAGAAGCATCCTCGTGGACGGCAAACCCTTCGCAGGATCCGTGCTGCCTTTGGCGCCGAGCGGAGCCAAGGTGCGAGTCGTCGTGGAGTGCGGAAACTAGCGCGAATAGGGGCGCGGGGGAATGGGGAAGGGCGCGGTTCGCGCCCTTCTGCGACACGGCTCGCCGGCTAGTGCTCGACCGGCTTGTATTGCTCCCAGATCCGTGCTTCGGGCACGAACCTGCGGTGGCCTTCCTTGTTCGTCAGGATGAGGACCCAGGTTTGTGTCGGTTTGGCGTTGGGCCCAGTCACGATATCAGCTCCTCGAGTGCGGCGCTCGATACGCCAGGAGGCCTCGGTCTCGATGTCGATGACGCTTTTCGTGTTCTTTAGCATAATGTTGAGGGTCTTAGGTTGAGGAATGCCAGGCCGGTTCGGATGCATGGAACGCATCCGGAGGAAACGTGCCGATCCACTCCGAACGGAATGGGAAATAAGTCGAAGCCGCGGCGACAGGAACCGCGAAGCCCGTGCAACGTGGAGAGGATTCCCACTTTCCCCCTTCGGAGTGCGAACCGCGAACGGGCATAGTCTTCAATGAATCCTCCGGGCGGATCGGATCGCCGTATCGCAGACGAAGCTGCTTCTCAAAGGACCCCGCAGAGGGCGCGGGCAAGAGGGCGATGGGTTCCGCTCACCCATCACTGTACCTCAAAAACGCCCGAACGGCGCGGACAGACGCAAAACGGCGCGGCGAGGTTACCCCGCGGATCTGCGGGAGTGACCGACCGTTCGACAATTCTGTGGAGGCAAGCGCATCTTTGCCCACTTCGCGAACGGCCGCTAACCTACGGTTTCAGAGCCGAACGACCCGACCCTCGGTCGCCGGACTCAGGCTGGGGTTGGCCTTGAGATAGTCGATGAGCGCATCGACGTCGAGCAGGCCGGTATCTACGCGCTTGCCGGAGGCATTCTTCAGGACCTCGAAGCCGTCGCCCCCGGAGGCGGTGAAGCTGTTGACGACCACCTTGTAGGTCG
Organism: Fimbriimonas sp.; assembly: GCA_036401135.1. Classification (GTDB taxonomy): domain Bacteria; phylum Armatimonadota; class Fimbriimonadia; order Fimbriimonadales; family Fimbriimonadaceae; genus Fimbriimonas. Next base: position 1,524 of record DASWVS010000546.1, on the reverse strand, counting down.
ACCCGGGTTCGATGGGCCGGCCTTCCAGTGTCGCCCGAACCACTCGCCGTCCCACCGGCTTGGAGGGGTCGAAGGTGTAGTGAAAACCTTTCGACACCTGCAGGAACCGGCCGCCGTGCCCGCCGTCTCCGCTGACGCTGTGCTCGAGCGCCTGCAGCAGCTCCGAGCCCTTCAGCTCGAGTTGGACCAGGGTGTTGTTGAACGGCTGGACTTCGATGACCTCGCCGTACGTGATGGGTCCGGCATCGATCGCCGATCGGACGCCGCCGCTGTTCATCAGCGCGAGTTGGGCGCCGGCAGGCTTGCCCTTCGCCAGCATCGCGTCGGCGATCACGTCCCCCATGATCGTCTCGCCGTCGCCGCGCGTGAGGGCGACGGAAGTTGTCGCCACCACATCGGACCGCATCGTCTCGATCGGGAGCGAGAGGGCGCCGACCAGCGATGCGGCAGTCGGATCTTCCACGACCGTCTCGTCCACCGGGATCGGTTTGTCGTTCGGCACCCGAACGATCTTGCCCTTCGCGTCGAACTCGAGGGTGGCGCACCCCACGACTTTCCCCCACTCCCAAGCCTGGAAGATCAGCGTGTCCGTGCCTTCGGGGTTCTTGACCAAGGTGGGGTAGGCGCCTCGACCCGCCGGCAGGTCCTCGTTGAGCTTCTCCCCGAGCAAGGTGTGGGTATGTCCCCCGACGATGGCATCGATCCCCTTGACCTTGGCGGCGATCTGCTGGTCCACGTCGTAGCCGACGTGGCTGAGCAGCACGATCTTGTCGACCCCTTCGCTCTCAAGGGCCGCGACCGAAGCGTTCAGGCTCGCGTAGAGGTCCTTCATTTTCACGGTGGGGCCCAGCAGGCTCAGTTCGGGTAGGTCCGGCGGCGTCGCTCCGATCACCCCGACCTTCTCGTTCTCGATCGTGAAGACCGTATGCGGCTGGATAAGCCCCTTGAGCGCCGGATCTCCGCTGACATCGAGGTTGGCGGCGAGCAAGGGGAACCGGACCCGCTTGATGAAGGACGCCAGCGTTTCCGGGCCCTTGTCGAACTCGTGGTTGCCGACCGCCATCGCCTGGTATCCGACGAGGTTCATGAACGCCGCGTCGGCGAGCCCGTTGTAGACGTTGAAGTAGAGCGTCCCCTGGAACGTGTCCCCTCCGTTCAGCACGAGCGGGTTCTTCTTGGTCGCTTTGAGCTGGTTGATCAAAGTGATCTGCCGCGCGTACCCGCCGTAGGTCCCCTTCCCGACCTTCACCGGGTCGACGTGGGCGTGGAGGTCGTTCGTGTGGATGAGCGTCAGGGTCAGCGGGCCTGCGAGCGCGTGCGGGGCGACGAAGAGGAATGAGAGCAGGAAAAAGCGTTTCATGGCAGCTGGATCGGTGGGACGACTTGGCGTTTATTGTAGCCCCGCCTACTTCGCGAGGTAAGCCATCGCCGCCGCCGTCTCGGAGATGGTTGTGACCGTGAGCTCGTTGGTCTGGGGCGTCAGCCGGCTCTCGAACCACAGCTCGTGCGGCGGCCAGAACGCGG
>DASWVS010000545.1:0-5390 GCA_036401135.1 Fimbriimonas sp. | reverse complement strand
AAGGCGATCTTCGCCATCATCGTCGTCTCCTTCGCCCCGTCCAAGGACCCGGCTTCGAAGAGCTCCTGGGGGAGGGAGTCGAAGAACCCCTTCAGGAGGAAGATCATATATCCGCTCGCCGCGGCGGGCAGCACGAGGGCGGCGAACGTGTTCAGGAGCCCGAGCCCTTTCAGAAGGAGGAACGAAGGGATCATCGCCACCTCGGCGGGGAACGCCATGGTCGCGAGGAGGAAGATCAGGATCTTTCCCGATGCCTTTACCGGATAGCGCGAGAGGGCGTACGCCGCGAGCGGGTTGACGATCAGTTGCGTGGCGATCGCGAGGAGCACGAACAAGAGCGTGTTCCAGACGGCACGTCCGTTCAGCAGGATGTAGTCGAGCACGTACCCGTAGTTGCGGGAGGCGAACTCGCGACGGATCGTCCCCGCCTTCTCTCGCACCCACTGGCGCTCGTCGGCTTCGATCGGCATGGTTGGATACGCCAGCTCCGTCGTGCGGGACAGAACGGCGCCATCGGGTCCCTGTTCGGACTCCGCACCGATCAGGCGGCGGTTGAACCGCTCCCACTGATGCTCGACCGGGTTCGTTCGGTAGGCGGGCGGGAGCGACCTCGATTCGAACTCGCTCCATAAACGGCCACGGATTGAAATCCGTGGAACTTGTGCGGGTTGAAGCCCGCGCTCCCGGATCTCCTCGAAACTCTTCGCATCTCCCGCCACCTCGGCGGGCACCGCCGTGAACTGGTTCTGGAACTTCGATCGCAGGAACTCCTGCCACAGGCGTTCCGTGCGGACCGGGATCCGGAACTCCGTCGGAAGCGTGCTCTTGAACTCCTGCCACTCCTCCCACTTCTTCCCCGGCGTCGGCCGCCAGACTTTGCGCTCGAAAAGCTCGGCGGGGGGCGTCACCGTCTGAAACGCGACGTTCTCTTCGATGTAGGCCTTGTTGAGGGCCTCGATGTCGTCGTCCCAACGGTCGCGAAGCCAGTTCTGGTAACGGACCGTCAGCTTGGAAGTTACCTGGTTCGGGGCGATCCGGAAGCCGGCGGTCCAATACTCGTTCGGCAGCTGCCGGAGGAACCGGCGGTACGCGCGAACCTGGTCGGCCGACGCGACGGCCCCCGTCCGGGTCGAAGCAACCATGCTCGCGTTGCCGGCGTACTTGTCGTCCAGGTATTTCGCCAGAAGCTCCTCGTCGACCTGGAGATAACCGGGGACGATCCGATTGTCGTTCTGGTCGGTGGGCCCTTTGAGTCCCGTGGTGACCATCAGCAGGAAGGGGTACAGCGTCGTCACCGCGCCCAGAACGAGCACGAGATACACGAACGCCATCGCGATGCGGGCCCGAAGCCTGCGCCTACCGACTTTGCCGACCAGAGACATCGAGGAAGAACCGTGACCACCCGATATGATAGCCTCAGCGGCCTGCCAGCGCCCGGGCGAGCGATCGAAGCTTGTCCGCGCGGGTCGTCCTGAGCCGCTCCGAGAAGACGTCGTATCCGTTTCGTTCGATCTTGTACAGGATGCCCTCGTAGAGGTGGCGTGCCAGCCGCACCGCGGGCCTGCATCGAGGATGGATGGCCCTCATCCCATGGTCGGCGACGGAGTACAGCTCCCGAGCCCGTCCGATCTCGAAACGCATCAGCTCCATGAACGGGTTGGAGACCACGCCGTGGAGAAGATGGTCCTCGTCCACGTGGAACAGCTCCAGATCCTCTTGGGGAAGGTAGATCCGGCCGCGCCGCGCGTCCTCGCCGACGTCCCGGAGGAAGTTGGTCAGCTGCATCGCCTCTCCGAGGGCGTGGGCGGCGTGGACCGTATCCGGCTCCAGCTTCATGCCCATCACTCTGCACATCATCGACCCGACCGCCGACGCGCTGCCTCGCATATAGGTTTGGAGGTCGTCGTAGGTCTCGTAGCGAGAGACGGTCAGGTCGCGGATCATCGCGTCGAGGAAGAGAAGCGGCTCTTCGAGCGGCATCCCCACCTCGCGGCAGACGTCGCAGAAGGCGCGCATCACCGGATGATGGGGACGAACCCCGTCCATTCCCCGCAGGAGCTGGCTTCGCCAGTCCTCGAGCAGCCTCTCGCGGTCGAGGAAGGTCAGAGATCCGGGGTTGTCCACCCACTCGTCCGGGATGCGCACGAAGCCGTACACCGCATGGGTTCTCCTCCGAATCGCGGAGGGGAAGCAGGAGGAGGCGAAGAAGTACGAGGCGCCGTATTCGCGGTGGATGCGCCGGCACTCCGCGTAGTCGCTCCGATCCGCGAAGGAGTCAAAATCCCGTTCGCAACCGCCTCTTTCTTGATCCTGTTTGCTCGCCTGCAATTCCTTTCTCTACGAAACGGGTTATTCGCGATCAGCGGCCGAAGCGCCAACGTTCGTTGACGTCGCAGGTCCCCGCGGCAAGCAGTGCGAAATCCTCCCGCTCAAGGCGCACCGCCGCCGTCAGGCGGTCCAGAAGGTGGCTCACCTCCAGCCGCGCGCTTTGGGAGAGACGGCGGTCGGCCCGCAGCGGGTCGCCGAACATGACGAAAGCCTCCGGCCGTTCGTGCAGGGAGTGCTCGTAACGGATCGCGACGGGAACGACGGGGATCTCCTCGAGCTGGGAAGCGAGAAAGTCCAGCGAGCGCCCGAAGGGGAGCACCGAGGGGGGGAGGTGCAGCCGTCCTTCGGCGAACAACACGAGGCTGCGTCGGTTCTCCCTCAACGCGCGCAGCGTGCGCCGGACCGTCGCGGCGCGGGCAGCCGAATCCCGCGGTGGAAACGGCAGGGCGCCGACCCTGGCGAAGAGGGGAAAGGCGGCGTACTCCTCCATCCAAAGGAGCGAAGGGATCCCGAGCGCCGTCACCGCATGGTACATCAGGTAGCCGTCGTGCCACCCGTGATGGTTGGGGACCAGGATGCAGGGCTGCGGCAGGGGATCGGGGGGCGGGATCCAATAGGCGCCGTGGAACGCCTTGCGGACCGACCGGCGGATCATGCGGTCGACAAGCGCGCCGAGAACGCCCTCGGTTTGCTTCGCGGCACCCCGGCGTTCGTTCAGAGCGCGCCTCGCTCCCGCATCCGCTGCACGGCCAGGTCCGCTGAGATCAGCACCATCGGAAGACCGTTGCCCGGGGTGGTGCTGGCACCGACGAAGAACAACCCGTTCTCGTCGCGGGAGAAGTTCGTCGGACGGAAGCAGGCGCTCTGGAGGAAGTGGTGGCTCAGGCCGAAGGCGGCGCCGCGGTCGAGGTTGAACTCCTTGCTCCAATCCCGGGGGGTCCGGGTGCGGATCCCGACGATCCGGCTCTCGTCGAACCCGGCTTCCCGTTCAAGGCGACGGAACACCGCGTCTTGGAGCGCGCAGGCGTCGGCGTCCGACCAGGAGTGGTCGAGGTTGGGGCAAGGCACCAGGAGGAAGAGGTTCTCGTGCCCCGGCGACGCGTTCGCCGTCTCCGTCCGGGAGGAGACACAGGCGTAGAAGGCCGGATCGGAGGGAACGGCATGGTCCCGGAAGATCGCCTCGAGGTTGCCGCGGAAATCGCTCCCGAAAAATACGTTGTGGTGGAGCAACGGCGAGAGCTCTCCCCGGTAGTCGATGTACAGCATGAAGGCCGAGCAGCTGGACCGGCGGCGCCTCGCGCCTTTTCCCCCACCGCCGACGAGGGCCCGCTCGGCATAGGGCAGATCCGCGTTGCACACGACGGCCTTGGCTTCGATCTCTTCTCCGGATGCCAGCAGGACCCGTTTCCCCTCGATCTTCGCCACCGGCGAACTCAATCGGAGGACGGCGCCCCGCTCCTCTGCGAGCCGGGCGACGACGCGGGGGATCTCCGCCAGCCCGCCCCTGGGGTACCAGATCCCTTCTCCGAACTCCATGTACGCCAAAGTCGCGTAGACCCAGGGCGACTCATAGGGGGAGAGTCCGAGATACATCGTCTGGAACGAGAACAGCATGCGCAGCCGCGGGTCCTGAAACGTCCTTTCCACCCGTGCCGCCAGGTTGCCCAGCATCCCGTGCCGGACCACCTTCCGCAACGAACCGAGCGAAGCGAGATCGGCGGGGGACCGGTAGTTGCGCTCGACGAAGCTGGGGATCGCCTCCCGGTAGAGCGCCGCAAGCCTGCCCAGGAATTCCGGATAGCGGAGGGCCTCCGGCCGGCCGCTCATTTCCTCGATGCGGCGCATCATCCGGGCGAGGTTCGGAGTCGCGTCGAGCTTCGAACCGTCGGCGTAGAAGACCCGGTAGCTCGGGTCGCAGAGGGTCAGGTCGAGGTGGTCCTCGAGCCGCTCGCCCGCGTCCGCGAACAGCTTCCGGAACGGATCGAGCATCATGAGGAGCGTCGGCCCGCCGTCGAAGACGGAGCCGCCTACCCGGACCTCGCCGGCGCGCCCGCCGACGGCGCCGCTCTTCTCGAGGACGAGCACCCTTTCGCCGAGATGCGCCAGCCGCAGGGCGACGGCGAGCCCTCCCAATCCCGCACCGACGACGACGACCGGTTTCTCGCTCACGCCAGTTCCTACGGACTGTGGGATTCAGTCGTCGATACGGGAGAAGTAAATGACCGTCACTCGATGCTCGGGAGTGATGAAGTCGCCGTAGATCCGGCTCAGCATCGCGATCACGTCGTCGTGGTTCCGGAACTCCGGGTTCTCCCGCTCGATGTCGCGCGGGCTCAACTCCGACACGGTCTTCGTCTCGACGCGGTCCAGGATGGCCGAGTAGAGCTTCTGCCGCCGCCCGAACCTCGGACCGATGGTGATCCAGACGATCTGCCCCGTTTTGTACTTGTCGGTTTTGTCTCCGAGGCGGATCGTCACCGTCTTGCGGTTGTTCCTCAGGACGTCGCCGTACAGGTCCGTGTAAAAATTGAGCGCGTACATAGCCGTTTCTGCGGTCCCCATTGTTCCCTATCGGGCGGCCAAAAGCCTTGCTTTCGGTCTAAAACAGTTCTATGCCCTGGATTATCGGTCTACTGGCGTTGTACCTGCTTCTGCTGCTGGTCGTCGCCTGGATCAGCATCCGCCCGCCCCGCCTGCCGGTGTACATCTCGCCGGGCGTGTTCGATGCGCCGCAGGAAGAGATCGCGATCCCCTACAAGGGCAGATGGCTGAGAGGTTGGTGGGTGGAGGGCGGCCCGAACGTCGCCGTTTTCGCCCATGGCTATCTGATGAACCGGGCGGAGCTCACTCCTGTGGCGGTGAAGCTCTGGAAAGAAGGGATGAGCAGCCTCTTGATCGACTTCCACGGGCATGGCCGAAGCGCCCGGGGCAAGGTGACGATGGGACTGCAGGAACGAGAGGACGTGCGCGCCGCCGTCCAGTTCGCCCGATCGAGGAAGAACGGAAAACTGGTTCTGATCGGAAGCAGCATGGGCTCCGCCGCCAGCGCCCTCGCGATGGCC
>DASWVS010000544.1:0-2050 GCA_036401135.1 Fimbriimonas sp. | reverse complement strand
GAAAAGACGCGATCCCTGGAGATCTCGCGGGCCATGGCGCTGTTGCCGACCGGCGGCGCGGCGACCGGAGCGCGGTCGAGGCTCGCCATGACGATGAGGGTCGCGGCCATCGAGCAGGCGGCGACGCCGGCGAAAGCCAAGGCCGCGCCGACGCGCCTTCGAGGCAGGAAGCAGGCCACCGGCCGGTCCTGTATGACGGTGGCGAGGAGGCGCTCCTCGAATCCGGCCGGAGTTTCGGGAGCCTCGAGCCCTGTCAGAAGCCGCTTGAGGTTGACGAGGTTCTCAAGCTCGAACCGGCACTCCTCGCAATCGCGGAGGTGGGAGCGGATGTCGAGCATCTCGTCGCCGCCGAGTTCCCGGTCGAGATAGGCCGAGAGGAGCGGCTGAATATTCCTACATGTCATCGCAGAAGCTCCTATAGGTCTGCGGGGAGTTCTTGAGAAGATGTTCCCGGATCTGTTTTCGACCGCGGTGGATTCTCGATCGGACGGTCCCGACGGAAGTGTTCATGATCTCAGCGATCTCCTCATAAGCCAAGCCTTCTACGTCCGCGAGAAGGACCGCTGTTCGGAATTCCGTCGTCATCGCGTTAATTGCCTTCTGGACCGGCTCTTCCATCGCCCCCTGGAGCATGGTTCGGTCCGGCGACGATTCGTAGTCCGGGAGTTCCCAGGCCGTCGTGCCGTCGGCCCCGCCGTGCTCGAGGCTCGTGGTCCGGAGCTTTCCTTTGCGCCGCACCAGATCGATGTGGGTGTTGGACATGATCCGGTACAGCCAACTGGTGAAGGACAGGCTGTCGTCGAAGCGGTTGAAGAACCGGTAGGCCCGCAGGAACGACTCCTGGACGAGGTCTTCGGCTTCGGCTCGGTTGCCCGTCAAGCGAAAGGCCAGGCCGTACGCCTGCTTGTGCGAGTCGCGGACGAGAGACTCGAAGAGGGCGGTTCGGTCGGAACGCTCGCTATTCCTCACTTTGGCGGCTGAAAGAATCATCATTGCTCGCAAGTCTGATGGGCGGTATACGGCCCGGATCCCGACATAGTTCCCGGCAGCATTCTGACACCTCCGCCTGCGAGGATCCTGGGTCTTTCGGTGCTGCGGGTCTGCGGCGAACGCTCCGAGGGATGGCGGCGTCCAATGCAACAACATGACGACGTTCGAGTATACGTTCACATGCCCCGATATTCGAAACCAGATCGACGCCCAACAGATCCGGGAGTACCTCTCGCTCTCCCCCGGAATCGATCTCGTCGAAGTCGACCTGCAGCAGAAGAAGGTCACGGTCACGACCGCCTCCCAGGATGGTGGGAAGGACGTCGTTCATCGTCTCTCGCAGGCGGGCTACCCTCCGGAAGACTGACAACGGCACGCAACTGCTAACCTAAGCCATGCGCACGGCGACCGGGCTCGACATCCTGAGGTTCGAGGGGTTCTCACGGCTGGCAGGCAAGCGGATCGCCTTGCTCTGCAACCAGGCGTCGATCGATCACGAAGCCGATCATGTCATCGACCTGATGCTCCCGCACCACCGGTCGGGCGCGTTCCGCATCGAGGTCGTCTTCGGGCCCGAGCACGGGCTGTACGGCCACACGCAGGACAACATGATCGAATGGGAGGGGCACGACGACCCTCGCACCGGCCTGATCATCCACTCCCTCTACGGCAAGCACCGCGAGCCCACGCCCGAGATGCTGAAGGACGTCGATCTGCTGGTCGTCGATATTCAGGACGTCGGCTCCCGCTACTACACGTTCGTCTGGACGATGTCCCACTGCATCAAAGCCTGCGCGGAGAAGGGGATCCCCGTCATGGTGCTCGATCGCCCCAACCCCATCGGCGGGATCCAGGTCGAGGGGACGGTCCTCCAGCCGGGCTACGAGAGCTTCGTCGGTCTGCACCCCATCCCTACCCGGCACGCGATGACGGTCGCCGAAGTCGCGGAGTACGTCAAGGCGTCCTTTTACCCCACCGCCCAGCTGGCTCCCGTCACGATGTTGGGATGGTCGAGGAGCGACTACTTCGACGACACCGATTGCATTTGGTCGATGCCCTC
>DASWVS010000543.1:0-1704 GCA_036401135.1 Fimbriimonas sp. | reverse complement strand
CACCTTCTCGAACCGAGGATCGAGCTTGCTCCCCACCCCGGCCTCACCGACCTGATGGCCACGATCTCTTGCGTGGGCGAAACGGTCCCGACTTCGGGGCAGCTCCGCACGTTCGGCCAGGTGGCGTGCCGGCACACCTATCGAGGAGCGTACGACAATCGGACGATCGAAGGGGATATGCTGGAAGAACTGGCCCAGGAAGCCGACGACGGGGATACGAAACTCGTCTCTGTGAGTGATAGGAGCCTTCGGATCCAACTTTCGGAGATGGTCCGAGACGCGAACGAAGCCTTGGTGCAGGAAACTGAGTATCGGAAAGAGGCCGCCCAATGGGTGCGCGGAAGCCGTTCGTCGGTGGACGGCATCCCCTCGCGGGCCCTCGGGCCGGCGCTGAAGGCGACCGTCGCCCCCTGGAGCTTCAATCGGAGCGCCGGCGCCGACATCGCGAAGAGCCAAGTCGAGGAGGCGCCCGCGGTGGTGGTCGTCTGCACCCGGGGCGACGAGGCCTGCGACTGGATCAGGGCGGGGATGGCGGTTTCGAGGCTCACGCTCGCCGCGTCGCTGCGCGGCGTCCAGTGCTCCTTCTTCCTGCAGCCGTTCCACTTTTCCACGTTCCGATACGAACTCAAAGAGGCGCTTCGGCCTGCCGCCAACCCCCAGATCATCATCCGGCTCGGCTATGCGGCCGCGGGCGAGGCCACCCCGCGCCGCTCGCTGGAGGACGTCCTGGTGGAGCGGTACACGAGACGCGACAAGCCCATGGGAGGGCAACGATGAAAGCATTAGTCGGTATCGATAGCGAGGGCGCCTACGCGCCCGGTCTTCATCTTTTGAAGAAGATCGACTTTCCCGAAGCGGAGCTGACGCTTCTGCACGCCTGCAACCCCGCCCTGATCTACGCCCCCTTCGGCGTGCCCGCGGGCATCGTCGCCGCCGACTACATGGATGCGGCAAAGAAAGCCGGAGAGGCGTGCCTGCAGCGGGCGATCGAAGAGGCCGCCGCCCTCGGCTGCCAGGTTCACTCGACCGTGGTTCTGGAAGGCCCCGCCCAGGGCCTCACCCACTACGCCGAGCTCGACAAGGACGACCTGATCGTGGTCGGGGCGCACCGGCGCAACGCCGCCCAGGCGATGTTCCTTGGCAGCGTCAGCCGAGCCCTGGCGATCGGAGCCAAATGCTCGGTCCTGGTCGGCAAGGGCGAGATCGACCACGACCGCCCCCTCAAGGCGATCTTCGCAACCGACCACAGCGACTACGCGGACCGGGCGCTCGCCAAGCTCCTCGAGATGAGGCCGAGAGGCATCGAGTCGATCGACGTCCTCACCGCGTACGAGATCGACGACTATGAGGCGGCGCTGCTGCACATGGAGCTCCCCAAACTCGGTGGCATGGTCGACGAGTGGTTGGAAGAGACCCTCTGCGAGCGCGGCAACAAGGTCTCCGCCCAGTTGCGGAACGCCGGATACGGCAGCGCGGTGCATGTCAAGAAGGGCAAGGCGAACCCCATGATCGCCCGGTCGATGAAGGAGCTGGGCGCGGACATCCTGATCATCGGAGCCCAAGGGCACGGGTTCCTGGAGAGGCTCCTGATCGGGAGCGTCTCGCTGCACCAGGTGGTCGCAGAGCCGTACCCGGTTCTGCTGCTGCGGGTCTAGAAAGGTTTACGGCCGCAGGCCGTGAAGAAACGGAGCCGAGTCGCGGGGG
>DASWVS010000542.1:0-3634 GCA_036401135.1 Fimbriimonas sp. | reverse complement strand
GGACGAAGCTCCCCTCGCCGCGCCGCTCTGCCTGGTGCTCGGGCACGAGAGGCTCGGGGTGGATCCTCGCATCGTGGCGGAGGCCGACGTCGTGCTCGAGCTGCCGGTGTGGGGCATGGCGAACTCGATCAACGTCGCCATGGCGCTCGGCATCGTGGGCTACGAGGCCGCCCGCCAGAACGGCGGCTACGGCCTGCCGCCGCTTTGATCAGAAGAAGCTCTCGGAGACGTAGACGATGTCGCCAGGCTGGAGCAGGAGGTTGGCCTGCTTGCCCGTGCCGATGTCGTCGACGGCGACCTTGATGCGCTCCTCCTTGCCGTCCACCGACCGGGTGACGAGCACGGAGTTGCGGGCCGCCTGCTTGGTGAAGCCGCCGGCGAGGGTGATCGCCTGCACGACGTTCATCCGATCCTCGAAGGGAAACGTCCCCGGCTTGTTCACCTCGCCGAAGACGAAGACCTTCTTCGAGTTGTGCTCCTTGAGGAAGACCGTGACCTGCGGGTTCTTGAGGTACCCGTTGGCGAGGCAAGCCGTGAGCTGCTCCGAGACCTGAGTCGCGGTCCGATCGCCCACGGCTACCCGGCCGCAAAACGGAAAGGAGATGCTCCCGTCGCTCGCCACCCGGTAGGAGCCCGAGAGATCGGACTCGCCTACCACCCGCACGTCGAAGACGTCCCCTGTGCCCAAGGTCTGGGCCGGGACTGCTCGGGTCTCCGGGGCATCCGGCGCCCGGGAAGGCGCCGTGGCGCGGTTGGATGAACAGGCGACGATTGAAGTCGCCGCCAGGGCCAAGAGGGACAGCCGAATCCAGGCCGCAATCGTCGACTTCATGTACCTGCCTGCGCGCCGGAGGGTCCTGGGGGACGCTCCGCGCGTCCCCGGCACGGACTGGAGCGTCAGTAGTACGCCACCACGTGGGCGCCTACTTCATGGCGATCGTACTCGTAACCCGCAACCTTCACGTCGCTGGCCCTCTGGGTGAAGATATACGAAAGCCCGGCGGTGATCACCGAGTTGAACTCCCAGTCGGGGCCGAGCGAGAAGCCGAGCATGCGGTCGGCGTCGCCGGTGCGCTGCGGGAAGTCGATCATGTCGTAGGAGACCCCCGCGTGGAGGAGCAGCTGCTCCGCCATCCGGGCCTTCGCGCTGAGGTAGATCCGATCGTCGGTGTAGTTCAGACCGGTCGAGGGGGTGGGCTCGAAGGAGCGGGCGTAACCGACCCGGACCTGCGTGGTCTCCGAGTAGAGGTAGCCCAGCTCGAGCTGTCCGATGAACCCGGTGAAGCCCTCGGTCTCATCGGGGGCGTCCGAGGACTCGAACTGCCGCCCGAAACCGGCCTTGGCCAGGAGCGCGACCTTCGGGGCCAGGAGACCCGAGAAGCCGGCGGTGACCCGGAGGCTGGTGTTGTCGAACTTCTTGGAGTCCTCCCGCTCGTAGTTGCGGATGCCGACGGCGGCGTCGAGGAGCAGGGCGGTCTGCGGCTGCAGCTTGTAGCCGAGGGTGAGGCCTGCGGTGTGCTGCATGTAGTCGAAGAGGTTGGTGAGCTGGTCGTCGCCGGACCTGGCGTTGAAGTGCTCGTAGGTGTTGGTGTAGGCAGGCCGCACGAGGAGCGCCCCACCACCAGGAGTCAGATCGAGGTAGACGCCGGCGTCGTTGCGGTCGCTGACCGTGAGCACGGGAAGCGCGAGGTTGGTGTTGATGTCCGTGCGGGCGAACCGCTCGGTGAACCCGACCTTGGCGTCACCCTTCGGGTTCACCAGCGCGTCGAAGTCGAAGGACGCCCGCGTCTTGGTCAGATCGGTCGTCCACGACTCCGTCTGGCCCATGTAGGCGTTGTAGTCGAGGAGAAAGCGGGCGCCGACCCGGAGCGTGTCCGAGGGGATGTCGAGTTCGAGGCCGGGCTTCACATGAAGGATCATGTCGCCGATGCCTTCGGCCGCCGTCCCGGCGGGAGCTTCCTGGCTCAGACCCACGAACGAGTCGTAGCGGGTCTCGAAGCCGAGGAGCGGGTGCAGGCGTCCGGAGCCGACCTTGATTCCGTTGTCACCCGCCGTGCGGACCGTCGACATCTGGGCGGACGCGTCGGCGGCCACGATGCACGCTGCCAGGGGCACGAGTGTGGCGAGGGTGCGGGCGAGTCTTCTCCCGTTCGTATGCGCGAATGCTACGGTCATCCTGGATCCTGGAGCCTAGGGGTTCCCCCCCCTGGCTGGAAGTTCGCGAGTGCGAAGCGGATTACTTGGTGGGGCTCGCGGCGGGCGCGCGGGCGGCGAGGGGAATCGAGCTGGACGCAGGGACCGTGGCATGGGCGAAGGGATCGAAGGCGGTCTCCTCGTCCTCGTCGTCGGCCGGCTCGTCGCTCTGGGCGATGGTCGACTCTTCGCCGACGGGCTCGACGCCTTCGTCATCGGCCGCGCCGACGCAACGGTTGGCGTTCGTGCGGTACTCGTTGATCTGCTCCTGCGTCCCGCGCACCGACTTCAGCGCAGCGGCGGCGACGTCGACTCCCCAACCCACCGCGGCCTCCACGGTGGCTTCGGCGAGCTGCAGATCCTGCTGCATCGACTGATAGCTCTCGTTGACGCAGTCATACTTGATGCGGTCGGAGTCCTTCGCGCCTTCGGCGAGACGACGGACCTCGGAGGCCGACCGCTTCATGGTCTGGATGGAGGCGCGCGCCTGATCGAGGAGCGAACCGGCGGACTGCGCGGACGCTCCGGACGGAGCGCCGACGGACAGCGCTGCACCGATGGTTGCGATGGCGAGGGTCGTTCGCACGCGGAAATTCCCCTTCCTGGGTCTCTCGGACTGATTGAAATCCAAAATTCGTTGGACCGTATGCCTAGCAGGAGCGCTTGTCAATTCCCATGGTTGACTGGTGCGCTCTTGTAGGTGGGTTCGAGAATCTCGGTTGTGGATGAAGGCGCCGCCCTCTTCGAGCTGCCGCCTTGCAGACGAACTGGCGGGAAAAATCTTCACTCGCCGTTCTTCACCTTGGTGAGGACCTGCTTGGCCACCGCCTTCAGGGTGTCGAACACCCCCACGCCGGTGAGGGCCACCGCCTCGAACTCAGGCACCCGGGTGGGGTTGAGCTGCCGCGAGAGCTCCGCCACCGGCATGACGTTGGGCAGGTCCCGCTTGTTGTACTGAATCACGTACGGGATCTTGTCGAGGTCGTACCCCTGCTCCGCCAGGTTGATCCGCAGGTTCTCGACCGACTCGAGGTTCGCGTCCATCCGGTCGACGAGGGAGTCGGCGACGAAGACCACCCCGTCGACGCCGCGCAGGATCAGCTTCCGCGAGGCGTCGTAGAAGACCTGCCCCGGCACGGAGTAGAGATGGAAGCGGGTCTTGAAGCCGCGGATCTGGCCGAGGTCGACGGGCAGGAAATCGAAGAAGAGCGTGCGTTCAGTCTCGGTGGCGAGGGAGATCAGCTTGCCACGCGTATCGGGCGTGACCTTGCCGTAGACCACCTCGAGATTGGTGGTCTTCCCGCCGAGACCAGGACCGTAGTACACGATCTTGCAGTTGATCTCCTTGGACGCGTAGTTGATCATCGACATGGTCGCGTCCTCGCTTACTGGAACATCTTGTCTATTTCGTCTTCGGCGCCGGCGAGAAGCCCCGTCTGGC
>DASWVS010000541.1:0-4361 GCA_036401135.1 Fimbriimonas sp. | reverse complement strand
CTTGTCGACGGGCAGGCGGTCGGGGAGTGAGATGCCCTTCTGCCTCGCCATGAGCTTCACCTCGTTCTGTGCCTGGGTGTGCTCGTGCACCATCTCCTTGGCATACTGCCGCGTCCATGCGCTGCCGCCGCGTTTCATGGCGATCTCGCTGGTCTTGATCTCGAACATATTGGCGATCGCGATGTCTCTCAACGCTTGGGCGTCGACCGAGTTCAACCCGAGCTTTTGGGGGGGAATCTGGGTCATTCGCAACGGTCGGCCGCCTGCCGAAACCTGGTCCTGCGCGAAGGCCATGCAGCCGGTCGAGATGGCAACGGCGCATAAGATCCATTTGACGTTCATTTTCCAGTCTCCTTTTCGTGACGCGTTCCCCTTGCTCTGGCGGAGAGAGAAGGCGGTCTTGTTCCCGAAAGCCATTCCTGACGAACCTGCCGTTTTGAGAGACGTCCAACGGTTGGATGATCAACCGGTTCATGTTCGCGACGGGGATCGAGAACAGCTACCCCACCATCACCGTCAACGGCTGTAAGAAGCGGATCGATCAGATGGAGAAGTGCCGGCACTACGAGTGCTGGGAAGAGGACTTCCATCTCGTCAAGAACGATCTCGGATGCGACTTTCTGAGGTACGGGCCACCGTACTACAAGGTGCACCTGAGCCCTGGCAGGTACGACTGGGAGTTCACCGATATGGCGTTCGGGCGGCTCCGCGGCCTGCGAATCACGCCGATCGTGGACTTGTGCCACTTTGGGGTGCCCGATTGGATCGGCGACTTCCAAAACCCCGACTTTCCCTATCTGTTCGCAGAGTACGCCCGGGCCTTCGCCGAGCGCTTCCCATGGTGCCGGCTCTATACGCCGATCAACGAGATCTTCATCACCGCCCAGTTCTCGGCGGGGTGGGGATGGTGGAACGAGCAGAAGTCGAGCGACCCGGCGTTCGTAACCGCCCTCAAGCACCTCTGCAAAGCGAACGTCATGGCGATGCACGCGATCCTCGAGGTCCAGCCGGATGCGACCTTCATCCAGAGCGAGTCCTCCGAATACTTCCACGCTCAGAACCCGAGCTGCCAGGACCGGGCCTACTTCCTCAACCACCGCCGCTTTCTCTCCCTCGACCTCACCTATGGAAGGGAGGTCAACGCGAGGATGTACGAGTACCTTCTCGACAACGGGATGACGCGCACCGAATATCAGTGGTTCCGCGACAACCAGGTCAAGGCGTTCTGCGTGATGGGTACGGACTACTACATGACGAACGAGCACCTGGTGTGCGCGGGGGAGGACGTGGACCCGGCGGGAGAGATCTTCGGCTACTACGTCATCACGAAGCAGTATTACGACCGGTACCGGCTGCCCGTCATGCACACCGAGACGAACTACGTCGCTTCGGATTCAGAGCACTGGCTGCGCAAGGAGTGGGCACAGATGGTCCGCCTGCGTCTCGACGGGGTGCCCATCGTCGGATTCACCTGGTACTCCCTGACCGACCAGATCGACTGGGATACCGGCTTGCGCGAGGAAAACAACCGAGTCCACACCGTCGGCCTGTACGATCTGGACCGGAAGATCCGGCCGGTCGGAACCGCGTACAAGCACATCATCCGGGACTGGGAGGACATGCTTCCGACGACTTCGACCGCGATTCGGCTCTATCTGTAGCAAGGCGATTATGAGTTGCGCAGACTGAAGTCTGCGGACCCATGCAGGCTGAAGCCTGCGCTCCCTTCGCCTCTCGTTCTTTAGTCGACGGCGGCGGTGTAGACGGCTTTGATGACTTCTTCCGGAGTGGTCCAGCCCATCATCACCTTCTGCTTGCCGTCGTCGATCATGGAGCGGAATCCCTGCTTCTTCGCCGCCTCGTTGAGGGCTCCGTAGTCGACGCCGTGCGAGATCGCCGCGCGTACTTCGGGCGTGCCCATCAGCAACTCGAAGACGCCCATGCGTCCCTTGAAACCGGTCCCTCGGCAGTCCGGACATCCCTTGCCCTTCGCGAACTTTCCCGTCTCCAGTTCGGAGGCGGTCAGCTTGAGAACGTCGATCTCGTCCTCGGTGGGCCGATACGGCTCCCGGCACCGGGGGCAGTTCAACCGGACCAGGCGCTGCCCGAGAATCGCCACCGTCACACCCGCGATCAGGTAGGGCTCTGCGCCCATATCCACCATTCGCCCGATCGTCTCGATCGCGTTGTTGGTGTGGATGGTGGTGAGGACCAGGTGGCCGGTAAGGCCTGCCTGGATGCCGATCGACAGCGACTCGGGGTCGCGCATCTCGCCGACCATCATCACGTCGGGGTCCTGCCGGAGGAACGTCCGCATGACCTTCGGGAACGTCAGCCGCTCGGTCACCTGAACTTGGGCGACGTTCTGCTCGAACTCATACTCCACCGGGTCTTCGACCGTCACGATGTTCCTGGCCCTGGCATCCAGCCGAAGCAGCGACGCGTAAAGGGTCGAAGTTTTGCCCGAGCCGGTGGGTCCTGTCACAAGGATCATCCCATAGGGAACGGTGATCGCGCGCCCCCACTTCTTCAGCACGTCCTCCGGCATCCCCAGCTTGGTGAGGTCGACCTTCATGGCGTTGGGGTCGAGGAGGCGCATCACGAACTTCTCCCCGTTCAGGCAGGGGACGCACGAGGCGCGGGCGCTTAGGCGCCGGCCGACGAACTCCATGTCGATACGGCCGTCCTGCGGCTCCCGCATCTCGTCGATGCGCATACCCGCCGCGAGTTTCAGTCGGGCGAGCACGTTCATCGCCTGCTCGGGCGGAAGCTGGCCCGTATCGTGGAGCACGCCGTCCTGGCGGAACCGGATCCGAAGCTGCTCGCGCTCGGGCTGAAGGTGGATGTCGCTGGTCCCGGTTTCGAGGGCGTTCATGAAGATGCTGTCGACGATGCCGACCGCCACGGACATCTCCTCGCCTCCCATCTCCCGAATGCTGCCCTGCTCGCGGAGGACGAGGCGAAACCTTTTCGCCGCCCCGAAGTTCGTCTGTGCGTAATCTGGTAGAGCCATAGTTGCCGATCCGTACCGAGTTCGGAAAATACACTACCCTTCATACTGGAGGCAGTGCCGAGCCCCCGAATCCCATTGCCCAACCTGCCCCTGACCGTGACGGTCCTGAGCTGGGCCTTCAACTTCGTGGCTCTGAAGTCGTTGTACGCACAGATGACGCCTCCAGCCGTGTCGTTAGTGCGCTTTGCGGCGATGTATCTCGTTCTGATCGCGATTTGCGCCGCCCGGCGCGAGCCGCTGGCGTTGCCGAAGGAGCACCGTTTTCGCATCCTCCTGGCGGGATTCATCTCGATGGGGGCCTACATGGTGCTGTTCCTCGAGGGCATGAGTTCCACTTCCGCCAGCGAGGGCGCCATCGTGCTCGCGACCGCACCCGTGTTCACGTTCGTCATGGCGTGCGCCGTCAAGCAGGAGCGGTTCAGCGTCGCGGCGTTGGCGGCGGCGGTGGTCGCCTTCGTCGGTGTCGCCCTGGTGATCCTCGGCGGCGCAGGAGCACCCTCCTCGGGAGGGAGCCTGAAGGGGAACCTCATCATTCTGGCTTCGGCAGCGGTATGGGCCAGCTCCGTCGTCGTGATGAAGCCGGTGCTGGTCGACGTCTCGCCCCTCCGCATGCTCACCCTCTCCATGCCCGCCGGCCTCCTGGCGCTCATCCCGTACGGTGGGGTCGCCGTGGTGCAAACCGACTACTCCGCGATCGACCTGCGTGGATGGCTGATGTTCGGGCACGTCGCGATCCTCTCGGGCGTGGTCGCGTTTCTGTGCTTCTATGAAGGGATCCGCAAAGTCGGGGCGAGCACGGCGACGCTCTACCAGTTCTTCGTGCCGCCGACGACCGTCTTCTTCGCTTGGCTGGCCTTCGGTGAGAAGATCGCACCGCTCCAGGCGGTAGGCCTCGCCGTCATCATCGTGGGCGTCGCCTCGTCCTATAAGGCGAGGATGGCGGCGCCACCGTCGAGAAGTTAGGCCGCGGGTACACTTTGTATCTTGGACGCGGCTGAAGCCTTCGGCCGGAAGGAGTGTCTTCGAAGCCATGAATATCAAGAGAAAGGCATCGCGGCCCGAGTCGAACAGGAGAGAGAAATTGGCCAAAGAAGAGATGGGGTCGGAAGAAGCAGGCAGCCTCGAGCCGCAGACGGCGGAGAACGAGGCCGGGCAGGCGGTCGAGAACGACATCGAGCGGCTGTCGGTCGAGGTTCAGAAGCTGACGTCCGAGCGGGACGACCTTCAGCAGCAGGTTCTCCGCACGATGGCCGACTTCCAGAACTTCCGCCGACGCAACCAAGAGCAGGCGGCGCAGATGAGGCATCTCGCCACCGAGAACCTGGTCAACGCGTTGCTCCCGGTCCTC
>DASWVS010000540.1:0-2824 GCA_036401135.1 Fimbriimonas sp. | reverse complement strand
GAGCACGCGCGTAACGATTTCTACGCGCTGCTCGTGATCGTCGATGATCAGTATCCGGGCATCGGGATGAGGTCTCGGACGCATGGATCGGTTCTAATTCCGTTTAAACCCTCGGCATGTGTGGAGAGATTCCTCACTGGGCCATGAAACCTTGCGAAAACTAACGCAACGCTTTCTTTGAAACCCATCGCCGCCAAACCGTGCCTTCTCGGCTCGAGATGGCGATAATGACCGACATGGGAGAGACACGACGCGTCGATTATCTGCTCGTTGGCGGAGGAGTCGCCTCGGTGAAGGCGGCCATGGGTATCCGGGAGTTGGACAAGGAGGGCTCGATCCTGATCGTCAAAGCCGAGGATCGAATGCCCTACGACCGCCCCCCGCTCTCGAAGGGCATCCTGCTCGGAGAGATGACCGCGGAGGACGCGGAGTCGAAAGACCCGTCCTTTTACCCGGACAACAAGGTGGACCTCGAGACCGGTGTCGGCGTCCAGTCGATCGGGCTTGCCGCCCGGAAGGTTTCCTTGACCGACGGCCGGGTGATCGAGTACGGAAAGATGCTTCTCGCGACCGGCTCCCGACCGCGACGGCCCGACCTGCCCGGCATCGATCTCGATCGGGTCCACCTGCTTCGCGAGATGTCGGATTCCCTCGCGATCCGGGACTCGATGGCGACCTCCAAGCGGGCCGCGTTTGTCGGTTCGGGCTATATCGGGATGGAAGTTGCGGCCGACTGCCTCGTGAAGGGCATCGAAGTGGTGTTGGTGGATCAAAACGACTACCCGTGGGGCAAGCTGGTGAGCCCTCTGACCGGCAACTTCCTCCGTCGGGAGTTCGAGAACCAGGGCGCCCGCTTCTTCATGCGCGACGAGGCAAGCCGGATCGAAGGAGAGGGAACCGTCTCGGGCCTGAGCCTGAAGAGCGGGGCATCGATCTCCGCTGACATGGTCGTCGTCGGCGTCGGCGTCGAGCGGAACCTCGAACTCGCGTCCGAGGCCGGTCTCGAGATGGACGAGAAGCACGGCGTGGTCGTGGACGAGCAGCTTCGGACCAGCGACCCCAACGTCTGGGCGGCGGGCGACATCGCCGCCTACGTGGATCCGGTCGCCGAAAAACGTTGGCACAACGAGCATCACCTGAACGCCGACTGGCAGGGCAAGCAAGCGGGGCGAAACATGGCGGGCGCGGGAGAGCCGTATCGCCGCGTCGCTTACTTCTTCTCCGACATGGGCGACCTCCACATGGCTCTTCGGGGGGTCCCCGACGTCGGCAAGAGCGTCAAAGTCCTCGGCGACCCCGAGATCGGGGAGTTCGTGGAGTTGTACGCGCGGGACGACGGCAGCCTGTCGATGGGGATCGCCTTTTCCCACAACGAGCAGCGCCTCGATCCGATCTCGGACCGCCTGGAGAAGGAGATCGAGGCGCGCAGGCCGGCGATGGACCTGCAGGAAGCCGACTTCGGCCTCGATGCCGACAAAGGCCTCGGTTAGCGCGGCTTCGCCGCCTGGGAGCCGGAAGGCTTTGCGCCTTTCGGCTCTTTTTACGCACCGTCCTCAATCTTGCTGCGAAGCCTGCTTGTTTCTGCATTAACATAGCTTCAGGTGAACAAAGTGTCAACGAAGCCACTTCAACGGGAGAGCTCGGCGGAGGCTCTCGACATCTTGATCCAGGAAATCGAGCGGGCCAAGCAGGAACACCGTGCGACTTCGCGACATCACCTCGCCGAAGCGCTCGCCCGCCGGACGGACCTCTCTTACCGGGACGCGCTGGTAGAGGTCGAGGCCTATTGCGAAACGAAAGAGCCCGCGATCCCCCAATACCTGTCCTGGGAGTTCGGCATCTTCTGGCTGAAGGTCGTCGCCGTTGCGAACGCCGCGGTTGGGGTCGTGCTCCTCTGGCAGGGCGTCGGCCTCTTCCGTGCCGAACGGCCCGCGTGGCCGATGTGGGCGCTCGGGACCATCTTCGTCGGGATCGGGGCGTTCGTTTGGGTGCGAAGCCTCGAAGCCGAAGGCGACCGATCCGACCTCGAGGGCCTGGGCGACTAGTCGGCTAGGCTGGATTCTCCTGCGACTGTTTCTGCCGGACGAAACTCGCCAGCTCCTCCGGCGAGACGATCACGACGTTCGGGTTCGCGATCCGCGTGAACTCCTCGAACGAGATCTCGTCGCTGAGCTCGCCCGTGCTCCGAAACTCGTCGTAGAGGCTCTTCAGGGCGAGGACCTGGGTCGGAAGGTCCTCGAAGGCGTCGACCCACAGGCCGGGAAGGTCCGTGTCCGTCTTGTAGGAGACGGCGGCGATAAATGGGACCGCGCACCCTTCCGCCATCGATAGCGGCTCCTGCCCCTCGTGCCACTGGCCTTCGGTGGTCTCAACCCCCTGAACCTTGAGCGACTCGCGGGTCCTCGCAACGGACTCGCCGTGACGGCTGGCGACGATAAGGTTATTTTCCGGCGAGGCGGCGGTGACGATCGATCCCCCGGAGGCCGGGGCAACGTACACGGGAGCCTTGTCGAGCAGCCGATGCAGAGTCGGTACGAACTGGTGGAACGGCACCTGGAGCGTCACGTGCCTAGTATGATGGATGCATGGCCTCCCCCGAGCTTCAGCGACTTTGGAAGCTTCATCAGATCGATGCTTCGATCCAGGAGATCCGCAATCGGGCGGCGCATCTGGACGTCGGTCAGCGGATCCAGAAGGAGATCGACGCGGTCGTTGTGGAAGAGGAGGAAGCGTCCGGCCGTGCGAAGAAGCTCCACGCCGAACAGACCGACCTCGAGCTCGCCAACAAGACGATCGAGGACAAGCTCAAGAAGATCGACAAGGA
>DASWVS010000539.1:0-3332 GCA_036401135.1 Fimbriimonas sp. | reverse complement strand
GGGTGATGCGGTCGGCGCCTGCCCCCGCCGAGAGATAGGGCGCGGCCAAAACCGTGCTGCCCGGGGTGACGCTGACTTCGCTCCCTCGGACGCCCGCGCCGGTGTCGTCCACCGCGCAGATCTTGTAGTAGTACGTCGTGCCTCCGATGAGGTTGTTGTCGCCGAAGCTGGTCCCCGTCGCCTGCCCGTGGGGCTTCAGGGTCTGCCCG
The DNA here is from genome assembly GCA_036401135.1 of Fimbriimonas sp. Taxonomy (GTDB): domain Bacteria; phylum Armatimonadota; class Fimbriimonadia; order Fimbriimonadales; family Fimbriimonadaceae; genus Fimbriimonas. The sequence continues at coordinate 3,123 of DASWVS010000539.1, read as the reverse complement.
TTGGAGGCGGTCGACCGGTAGATCATGTATCGGACCGCGCCCGGGACTTTCTCCCAATAGAGGCTGGTGCTCGTCCCGTAGGGGTAGGCCCAGGCGGCCACCGGCGGAGGCGGAGGGGTGTCGCCGGGAACCGCGGTGATCTGGTAGCTGTCCTGCATCTCCGTGTCGACATTGAAGCCGCGGACCATGTAGGTGTAGAACGTGCCGTTGACGGCGGTGCTGTCGGTGAACGAGAAGCCGGCCGTCGTGCCGATCTGGCGCCACGAAGTCGGCCATCCGTCGTAGCGATAGACGTGGTACTTGGTCGCGCCCGGCACCTCGGACCATCGCACGACGACCTGGTTGGCGCCGGGATGGGTGGTGACGAACGGCCAGCCTGTTCGATCGGCGCCCGGTTTCGCGCTGCCCTCGACGGAGCGGGCGCTTTCCGAGGTGCCGTACATGGCGGTGACCTTGTAGTAGATCCGAACGCCGGCGGTCAGACCGCTGTGGTAGAAGCTCTCGCTCGTGACGGTGCCGACCGGAGTCGCGTTCTGTCCGTTCGAGCTGGTCCCCGCGTAGACTTTATAGCCGGTCGCGCCGGGGACCTCGTTCCAGTAGACGTAGTTGGCGGTCGAGCTATTGGCCACGGCCCAGATGCCGGAGGGGGCGGATTGGGCGTAGGCGGCCAAGGCGGATACCAGCAAGAGAACGAAAACGGCGAGCCTCGTCGCGAGGCGACCGTGGCCCAGGCGCACTGGGCTTGTCGAGTCGGTAGGTTTCATTCGCATCTCCCAACAAGGGGCCGCGTCGTCGCGAGACCCCGAACCACAAAACGCTCCCAAGAGCGATCCATAAAGCGGCCGAAGCCGCAGCGGAAACAAGCATAGAATAATCGCCGCAACAGAATTGGGCAAGAGGACATTAAGTCCTACTTTCCCTTCGCGCCGCCCACGACCGCCTCGGCGCCAATGGCTGGCTCGTCCCTGGCTACTTCGCCACCACCGAAACCTGGTTGCTGAACTCCCCTGTGACCTCCGCGTCCACCGGCGCGACCCGGTCCGGTAGCGCCGAGGACTTTACTGCAGCGAACCAGGTTGGTCGTCGCAAGGGTTGCCTCCACCTAGATCCCGGACGGCGGCAGTTGGGCATAGGCGGCCGTCACCACCATGGCCATCACGGATAGAATCGCAAACCTTGCGAGGAGGCGGCCATGCCCGAGGAAGGTACTGATCATCGGGACCCCGCTGTTCATCATAGGAACCGGCAGCCAACGGTGAACCCTTCGATGAAAAAAGGCAAGGAGATCCGTTATCCCCTTGCCTTTTGCCTTCCCTCCGAGAGAGTTAGGCGGCGAACTTGCTGGCCGTCGCGACGTCGACCGGGATGCCCGGTCCCATCGACGAGCTGACCGTGATCGAAAGCACGTACTTACCCTTCGCGCCCGACGGCTTGGCCTTGATGATCGCGTTGAGCGCCGACTTGAAGTTCTCCTCGAGCTGCTCCTGGCTGAAGCTCACCTTGCCGATGCCCATGTGGACGATGCCGGCCTTCTCGGCGCGGTACTCGGCGCGGGTCGCGAGCTTGATCTCCTTCACCGCGGTCCCGATGTTGTTGGTCACGGTGCCGTTGCGCTTGTTCGGCGTTCGGGGGCCGAGGATGCGGCCGACTTTACCGATCTGCGGCGCCATGTCCTCGGTGGCGAGCAGCACGTCGAAATCGCGCCATCCGCCCTGGATCTGGGCGATCAGCTCCTCCGCGCCGACGGTGTCGGCACCGGCCTCTTCGGCCTGAGCGGCGAGGTCGCCCTTCGCGAGCACCGCGACCTTGCGGGTCTTGCCCGTGCCGTGCGGCAGGTTGGTGATGCCTCGGACGTTCTGGTCGCCCTTTCGCGGGTCGATGCCGAGCCGGACAGCGAGGTCGACGCTCTCCACGAACTTGGTGTTCGCGGTCTCCTTGACCTTTGCGAGGGCGGCGGAGACTTCGAGCGGAGCTTCCTTGTCGACGGTAGCGGCGAGGGCCTCATAGCGAGGCGAATGGGGTTTGGATTTGACGTTCTGTCTCAAATAGATTCACCTGGTGGTGCAGTCGGCCCGATTGAACGAGCCTCCCACGAGATCCAAGGATTGTACCCGTAGCGCCGCCGACCCCGGCGGCGACTGCGCCCCCGTAGCGCCGTCTCCCTAGACGGCGCCCCCGTCAAGTACGGAACAGGTTCGCCGGCCGGATCGTAGCCCGCAGCTCGCGCGGTGACAGGCCCGACGCCCCCTTCACAAGCCGGTTGAACTGGGCGAGGTCCGAAATGCCGACCTCGGTCGCGATCTGCTTGACCGGGAGCGACGTCTCGAGCAGCAGGCGGCATGCGTGGTTCTGCCGCCGGTGCCGGATGTACTCCAGCGGTCCGACCCCGTGCTCGGTCTGAAAGAGCCGCAAGAGCTGGTTGTGCGACACTCCGACCCGCTGTGCCAACTCCTCCACGCGGAACGAAGTCGCGAGGTTCTCCTCGACGAACCGCTCCGCGGCCTGGAGGGTCGGGCTGTGCCGGATCTGGCCGGGATCGACCCCGATGGACCACAAGATGTCCGCGATCACGACCCTCGTTTCCCGCTGCATCTGGTAGCTCCGGTTCATCGCCTCCCGCGCGCGCTGGAACCAGAACCGGCCGCGGTCCCCCAACTCGACGTACCCCGGCAGCGCCACCATGGGGGTCCCCGACGCTTCAGGGGTGAAGCGGGCCCAGAACGCGCAGGAGATCGTCTCGTTGCCCTGCTTCATCCGGCACCGGTAGCCGGGCGGGACGACGAACGCCGACCACGGCTGATAGACCTGCGTCCGAGCGCCCACCGACAGGATTCCCACGTGGTCGACGAGGAGCAGCAGCCAGCTTCCCTCCTGCGTCCAAGCCATCTCCTCGTGGTCGAGCGCATAGATGTACGCGCCGCCGTTGCGAGGGATCTCACTCATCGAAACGAGGTGGTAAAGGGGGCTGGCCATGGCGTTGAGGGGGATCGGATCAAGCTATCGTAAAAACAGTCAAGTGATGATATGTCGGTTCTTCGCGTGCTTGACTCAGAATATGCCCTATGTTTCGTGCTTTGAGCGGTCTTCTTGTTTTCGGCATCGCAACCCTCGCCTGCGCCTACG
>DASWVS010000538.1:0-10989 GCA_036401135.1 Fimbriimonas sp. | reverse complement strand
GCTCGGGAGCGGTGGGGCAAAGGCACGAACTTGAAGCCGATGTTCCCGATCGGGAAGCCCGTCGCCGCCCGCGCGGTCGTCGGGGCTATCCCAGCTCCTCCCGCGCTGCGGCCATAACCCGTTCCAGCGCCTCCCGGCGTTCGTCGCGCAGCTCGTAGTCGTAGGCCCGCGCGAGGTCGTCGAGGTCGGGAAGCCGGCAGGGTTCCAGCAGGGCGTGGCCGGACCAGCCCTGTCGCGTGCCGATGTCGAAGCGGCGCGGGTGCCAGGTGAAGTCCTGGTAGGACGAGAGGGTGGCGTCCGTATCGAGGAAGGTTCCCCCCTCGACCCCTTCGCGCACCGCTTCGACCGTGTCCGCGATGGTTCGAGGCGCGACCGGCTGGAGCATGCTCGCGACGTAGTCGCGAATCTCGAGGTCGATCCAGAACTGCTCCCAACTGAAGACCTCGTCCAGGTAGAGCGCTCCCGCGCCTTCGATGACGTCGAAACCCCAGATCGCCCCCATCATGCATCCTGCCATCTTCTCGGCGGCCGCTTGCTGGTCGGGCGCCTTGGAGACGACAAGGTTGAGCTCGGACCGCCGCGTCTCCTTCAGGCCGAAGAATTGTCGGACCTTGCTCCGCATCATCAGCGCCGAGAGCGCTTTGGGGCTTGTGAAGTAGACGAGGCTGGTCTGCATGTTCGGGGCGAAGAGCCGGAACTGGGTCCAAACGTCGGGGATCCCGCAAAGGCGGAAGATGATGTATGCACCGACGTTCTCGGCGACGTCGAGCGCCCAAGCCGCCCGCCAGTCGCCCGGCGCGGAGATTCCGACGCAGGGCATCGTATCGATCAGCACCGACATCCCCGGCTCGAAAAGCTCGAGCACGATGTCCACCGTATGCCCGCCGAACTTCAGGGGAGAGGGCGTCTGGGCGGCGAACTGATGGTGGAGCCCCATGATCCGCGCCATCTCGATCCGGTGCCGATGTGCGGCGACCCCTTGGACCATCTTCAGTTCCGGCTTCTGGCTGTAGAGGAACTCGAGGTACTGGGCCTCGAGCGGTGCCAGTTCGGGGGAGACGTCCTGCGGGTATCCGGGCGTGTGCACGTAGAGGCGATCGTCGGTTCGCCCCACCTGCCGAAGCGCTTTCGCGTGCGCTTTCAGTGCCGGCGTCGTCCAAGGCCGCGTCTCGCCCGTCCGTGGATCTCGGAAACAGTTGTGCCAGGACGAGACTTCGAGCGTCAGGAACGGATACGGCTCGGGCGGAACCTGGCGGAACTTCGACCGGAGCTCTTCGAAGTAGTGATCAAGCACTTCTCGGGGAAAGTGAGCCCGGCCATCCTTGACCGCCAGGGTCCCTCGAACCCGGGTTGCGGCCGCCTCGCTCAGGATCTCGATCCCAACCTCTTCGAGGATCCGCTGCGCGTCCTCCCACACGTCTTCGGCGCAAAAACTCCCCAGGTTCGGCGCGCAGATTCCCGCATCGGCTGCTTGCATCATGGTCGATTCCAGCATACAGAGGCCTAAGGTGATTAAATGTGATTAATATTTCATTCTTGCGTTAACGTTCGATTCTGCTCGGTTCGGCGATACCCGCTCGCCGAGACCGGCCAAGCCGATGCGCAGGAGACGATGCAGCCCGCAAACGTCGAGCCCGTCGAGCCTCGGACGTTGCCTTGCGAGATGGTGGACCGCCACAGGAGGCTGAGACGGGCTCAGCCGAGTGTGAAGAAGAACGTGGCGCCCCGTTCGGGGCCGGGGCTCTCCGCCCACACCCGACCCCCGTGGCGTTCGATGATCCGCTTGACGTTGGCGAGGCCGATGCCCGTCCCCGGGAATTCGCCGTCCCGGTGTAGCCGCTCGAAGGGCAGGAAGATCCGCTCGGCGTATTTCATGTCGAACCCGATGCCTTCGTCGGCGACGAAGAGCGCCTCGACGCCGTCTCGACGGCACGAACCGACCCGGATCGTTCCGCCCCGGGGGCTGTACTTGCTCGCGTTGTCCAGCAGGTTCTCGAGAACGATCCTCAGCAGGCTCGGGTCGGCGTTGCTGACCAGCGAAGGCTGGACCTCCACGCGATGGCTGCCGTTCACGCACTGGGCTCCGAGGTCGGTCGCCAACCGGCTGACGTCCACGCGGCGGCGCGCCGGCTGTTGGCGGCTCACCCGGGCGAGGGTCAGAAGGTCGTCGATGAGGCTCGCCAGTTTGGCGGCGTTATAAGCCTGCCGGTCGAGATGGTGGCGGGCCACCGAATCCAACTGGCCGCCGATATCCTCGATCAGCATCCGGCTCGTGGAGACGATCGCGCGAAGCGGGGCCCTCAGGTCGTGGGCGATCGAATACGTGAACCCCTCCATCTCGCGGTTCGCCTTTTCGAGCTCCTGGGTCCGTTCCCAGACCCTCTGCTCCAGGCTGTTGTTGGCCAGCCGCAGCTTCTCTTCGCTTTCCCGGAGCGACGCTTCGTATTCCTGCCTTTCGGAGAGGTCGTAGAAGTGGCACACGACGCCGAACCGCCCGTCCGGCATGGAGATCCGCTCTGTTTTCCAGTCGTAGGATTCGACGGCGTCGATATCCCCTCGCCGCTGGACCGTACTCGGCGAATGATGCGAGACGCCCGTCTCGAGCGTATTGCGGAAAATGTCGATCGCCTCGGTGGCAAACGGCTCGCTCCAGATGGTCCGGAGCACCTCTTCGAATTTCCGCCCCAAGAGCGGGCGGACGTTCTTGAACACCTTCTGCGCCCCTTGGCTCACAAGGAAGAGCCGAAAGTCGGCATCGACGGCATAGATCCCGAAGGGCGAATCCTGGACGAGCTTGACAAAGGTCTCCCGGTTGCGTCGGAGGGCCTCCTCCGCCCGCTTCGAAGCGTCGATGTCGGTGGCGGTCCCGTACCATTTCACGACTTCGCCCTCCTCGTTCTTCACCGGAACGCCTCGGCTCAATACCCAGCGATACTCTTCCTCGCTTTGACCCTTCTGGCGTATCCGATGCTCGATCAGGTAAGGCTCGCCCCTTTCGACGGCATCGTTCCAAGCCTTGGCGGTGAGCTCGACGTCGTCGGGATGGAGGCAGGCGCGCCAGACCCATCGTCCGGCTTCCGCATCGAAGCTGAATCCCTCATATTCGTGGACCCGGGCGTTGTAGTAATCCACGGTTCCGTCCGGCTCCGCCGTCCAGACCAGTTGGGGCATCGAGTCGGCAAGGGTCTGGAACTGCCTCTCCCGTTCCCTCAGCGCATGGATCGTACGGTCGCGCTCGATGATGATGGACGCCGTCTGGGCGAGGAGCCGAAGGACCTCGAGCTCCTTTCTTCTCGGTTTGCGCGGCACCTGGTGGTAGATGGCGAAGATTCCGACCACCTCGTGGCTCGAGGAAAGGATGGGGTGCGACCAGCCGGCACGGATGCCGTACCGCTGGAAGAGAGGGAGGTAAGGCTGCCAATGGGGATCGTCGTGGGCGTCCTGAAAGATGAGGGTCTGGTCCGAGTGAGGCAGGGGGCCGGCCTTGAGCCCGACGACGGCTTCGGCAAATCCGTCGGGAAGCCCGGCGCTCGCGCGGGGGTGCAGCCGCTGCCCGTCAGAATCGACGACCATGATCGCCGCGCCGGCGTCCGCGTCGCACTGCCTTTGGGCCGCGCGGGCAAGGTAGTACAGCACTTGGTCGGCGGGTGCGCTGCTGACGGCGAGGTCGTGGGCCTCTTTCTGGGTCGCCAGCCTCTCCTCGCGATCGAGCAGTGCCTGTTCCGCGGTCCGCCGATCCGTGACGTCGTTGACCATTGCGACGAAGCCCTGGACGACGCCGTCGCGGACGTCGGGCGTGTACTGGATCTCTGTTTCGAGGACTCGTCCGTCTCCAAGGGGGGTCGGTCCTTCGAACCGGACCGTCTCTCCCGCGAGAACCCTCTCGAGAAACGGCAACCGCAGCTGAAAGATCTCCGGCCCCAGGAACTCCCGCACGGTCTTGCCAACGACATCCTCGCCTGTGGAACCGAACCACTCCCGGTACCTGTCGTTCGCGAAGCGATAGCGAAGGTCGCGGTCGATGTAGCAGGCGCAGCCCGGAAGCGAATCGGCCACGGCCTGCAGGATGGCTTCGCCTTGAGAGGTGGGGTTTTGAGGCAAGGAATCGGTTCTCCGAAGGGGATCTGGACGTGGAGCCTTGAATACGGAAGCGCCGAAGTGGTTTTCCCCAGGGAATATGATAGCACGGCAATCCGCATGAGCCCGGAGACATGTATAACTTCCGTCCATTCGCCCCCTTACCAATCCGGCGCTATCCCTTTCCAGGTTGCTCACGAGGGACGGTCGGCTCGCCGGCGAGTCGTGGCAAACTGGGTTGGGAGTGAAAAGTGACCCGTAAGCTTGCGTCCATCTTTCTCGCGTCGACCCTCGCCGTTGGCGCCGTGGGTACGGTCTACGTCCAGGCCCGAAGGCTGATCGGCGTCCAGAGCGATGGATCGGTCCTTGTCTCGACCGGTCAGGCGCTGACGCCGGCCGGAACGGCCACCTTGTTCGAAGGGCAGCGCCCGAAAGACCTCGCGGTGAGCCCTGACGGCCGGCATGTGGCGGTGCTGGCGCATCGGCGTCTCTTCGTCCTGGGGACGAAGGATGAGTTCCGGACCGAACTCGCGATCGTCGCCGGGCCGTTGGGCGTCGCATGGTCCCCCGACGGCACGAAGGTCTACGCCTCGGCGTCCGGCGGGAAGGTCGTCGTCGCCGAGTTGTCCGAGTCTGCCTTGACCAAGTCCAAAGAGATCGCCGTCGACGGCGTCGTCGGGGGAGAGAAAAAGCTGAGGTCCGATCCCCATCTCGCGGGACTGGCGGTTTCGCCCGACGGCCATCGGCTGTTCGTGGCCATGACGACCCGAAACGCGGTGGCCGTCGTTCGTCTGGGTGAGGACACGCTCGAGTCCGTGATCCCCGTCGGGGTGGCTCCGTACCACGTCGCGCTCGATTCCGGGGGGCGGACGCTCGCGGTGTCGAACCGTGGAGGCCGCAGGGTCGTGCCGCCTTCCGACCAGATGGATCCGACGGATCGACAGCCGTTCGAAGGGGTGGGCGTAGCGACGCAGGATTCCGCCGGGACGCTGGTCCAGATCGACCCGGTCACCGATGCCGCGTGGAGCGGCTCCGTGACGCTCGTCGACACGGCGTCCCTTCAGACCCGGGAGGTATCGGTGGGGCGGCAGCCTTCGGGGCTCGCGTTCTCGGGCGACGGCTCCCGGCTCTACGTCGCCGAATCGGACTCGGACTCGGTCAGCTTCGTCGACGTCCGCGGAGGAAGGGTCGAGGGCAACCTCAGCGTGCGGCCGGCCGAAGAACCGCAGTTCGGGCAGATTCCGACCGACCTTGTCCCGAGCGAGGATGGCCGTTGGCTCTACGTCTCCTTGGGGGGCGTCAACGCGGTCGCCGCGGTCGAGTTGGCGGCGTCGCCCCGGGTCGCAGGCTATCTGCCGACCGGCTGGTATCCTGCCGCCGTCGGAATGTCCGATGGATCGCTCCTGATCGGCAGCTCCAAAGGCGTCGGTTCGAGGCCGGCCAGCAAGCAGAGCGGCTTCGGCGTTCACGACAGCGTCGGCATGCTTCAGAGGCTCGCCCCCGCCGACTTCCGCGACCTCAAGGAGATGACGCGGAGGGTCGCCTCGAACAACCGTTGGAACGAAACCCTCGCCGCCCGGTCGAACCGAACGGCGAGGCCGATCCCTCAGCGGCTGGGCGAGCCCTCCACCTTCCGGCACGTCGTCTACATCATCAAGGAGAACCTCACCTACGACTCCACCCTAGGCGACGTCAAGGAGGGAAACGGCGATCCTTCTCTGTGCACATTTCCCGAGGAGGTCACCCCCAACCACCACGCGCTGGCGCGAGAGTTCGTCCTCCTCGACAACTTCTACACCAGCGGAACGAACAGTGCCGACGGCCACCAATGGACCTCTTCCTCGGTGGCGAACGGCTACGTCGAGCAGAACTACTCGTCGAACGCCCGGAGCTATCCCTACGACGGGGGCGATGCGCTGGCCAACTCGCCCGAGGGTTTCCTCTGGACGGCCGCACGTCGCGCCGGACGGTCGGTCCGCGTGTTCGGAGAGTTCGTCAACCGTCCCAGGATCGTTAACCCCGCAACCGGCAAAGCACCTACGTTCCTGGAAGCCTGGGAAGACTACAAGAGCGGTACGAACTCGATCGTGATCGAAGCCGAGACCGACAACGCGGCGCTTCGGCCGCACCTCCACCCCCACTACATCGGGTTCCCCTCGATCATCTCCGACCAGTGGCGCGCGGACCAGTTTCTGGGCGACCTCGCGAAGTGGGAGCAGACCGGGTGGATGCCGAGCCTGTCGATCCTGCTCCTTCCGAACAACCACACGGCGGGGACGAGCCCCGGCATGCCGACGCCGCGGGCGGCGGTCGCCGACAACGACCTGGCGCTCGGTCGGATCGTCGAAGGGATCAGCAAGAGCCGCTTCTGGAAGGACACCCTTATCCTGGTCGTCGAGGACGACTCGCAGACCGGCGTCGACCATGTCGACGGCCATCGCTCGGTGGCCTTCTGCATCTCCCCCTATACCAAGCGTGGGGCGGTGGTCAGCGAGATGTACAACCACACGTCGTTCGTCCGCACGCTCGGGCTGGTGCTTGGGGTTCCGCCGATGAACCGGTTCGATCGCAACGGCATGCCCTTGACCGCCTGCTTCAACGATAGGCCGGACCTGCGCACGTACACCGCCCGGCCGAACAACATCCCCCTGGACCAGATGAACCCGGATCCAAAGACGCTTAAGGGCGTCCAGCGCGAACTCGCCATCGCCTGCGAGAACCTCGACTGGAGCGACGTCGACCGCACCCACGCGATGACCGTCGCCAAAGCCGTCTGGTATTCGGTCAAGCCGAAGGTGCCGTTCCCGGAACGGTATTACGCGGTTCCGGACGATCAGGAATAGCCGTCAGCCGCCGGGGAGCATCGCCCCCTGCCCTGCGGCTGTCGAGGTCAGAGAGTCGTGCCAGCGTCACGACCGATGCTCGTTCGGCTCCGGTCCACGTCGATCCCGAGAGAGCGGAACCATGGGAACAGATCCGTACCGACCCCCGCGCTGAGCACGGCGACGCTGTCGTCCAGGCTGTAGCCGGGGCGGCCGGCGGGGACGAGTCGGCGCTTCGCCTGGAAGTACTTCCCGATCACACCGGGGCCGTGCGTCTTCTCCAACTGCTCGAAGATCCAATAGGTCTTCCCCCACACGGCGTCGCGCGGAGCGCCCGGCTTGCCGATGTCGACCTTGTCCATGTTAGGGTCGTGCTTCCTTCCGCGCTCGATCTGGTCGTCCAGCGTCCGCTGCGCCTCGGGCATCCCCATTCGTTTTCCGACCTGGATCCCGAGGTAGGTTGCGATCGGCTCGTTCCATACCGGCTCGGGGTGGGGAAGGACCCAGGAATGGCCGGCCTCGTGCCCGATCAGCTCGATCATGGGATATCGGTTCTTCGGATAGTCGCCCCACCACGCGGCGATGCCGATCCGCTCGCCGCTCGAGAAGCCCCCGCCGCCGGTGGGCAACAGGAGGAGCTTCGTGATCATCCCCGGGGACGGCTTGACCCCCGTGATCTCCTCGAGATGGCCGCGGACGACCTCGTATTCCTTCGCGATCGCGCTGGCGAAGGGAAGGGTGCCCTCGGTGTACTCCAGCGTCAATGGCCCGATCTGCCGCGAAAGCTCGGCGAACTGGTCCTTCGGCGGCCGGGCTTCGTCCACCTCCTTTCCGGCTGCGATCTCCCGAAGCAAAGGCGCGATCCAGTCGCGATTGATCGCGTCGCTCGCGTCGGGGTTGCTGCCGAACAAGCCTCTCACCGACATCAGCACGTTCCCCTTGCCGAACGCGCGCCTCGCCATGAGGACCCTTCCGGAGGCGTCCTTCACGATCGGTTGCCAGGGAGCCGCGATCTCCAAGGTCCCCCCTTTGCGAAGCTCGATCGCCTGCCCGCCAGGCGAGCCGACCCCGAACGGCTGCCCTTCGGCCCGGACGCCGGAAAACGACGCCCCGAACGCCTTCGAAACCTTCGTGAGCGGCGCCTCGCCCTCCGGCGGAGCGTCGGCCATCAGGAGAAGCCCGCCCCCCTCGCGCACAAAGCGAACGACGTGCTCGACGCTTCTGTCATGATAAGGAACCCGGTGATCCCCGCCCGAAAGGACCAGTAGGTTCGTATCTTTCAGGTCGAGCTTCCACAGCGTCCCCCAATTACGGGCGTCCACCCCGGCGTCCCCGATGTACTGCCGGTGAAACCGGCCGTCCATGTAAAAAGTGAACTCCTGAGAGATGTCGCTGATCGAGTGGATGCGCGGCGCCAGCGTCGAAAAGGCAAGTAGGGCGAGCAGCGGAAGCATCCTCCGATACTACTTGAGGCGGGGCGGAAAGGTCCTTGGGGTAGCGGAAAGAATCGTGGTAGGATTGCCGCCTATGAGCAGTGTGCGCGTGCTTGTCGGAACGAAAAAGGGCGGCTTTATCCTGACCTCCGATGGAACGAGGCGTGACTGGAAGGTCGAAGGACCCTTCTTCGCCGGATGGGAGATCTACCACATGAAGGGCTCGCCCGCGGATCCGCAGAAGATCTACGCCTCTCAGACCAGCGCATGGTTCGGCCAGATCATCCAGCGGTCCGACGACGGCGGCAAGACATGGTTCACGCCGGGGAGCGCGCCCGAAGAGCTCGTCTCTCCCGAGGGCTGGCCGCAGGCCGAGAGCAACAAGTTCGTCTACGAAGGCGACGTCAAATCCCACCGCTGGTACGACGGAACCCCGCACCCGTGGGAGTTCAAGCGCGTCTGGCACCTCGAGCCTTCGGCGAAGGATCCCGACACCGTCCTGGCCGGAGTCGAGGACGCCGCCCTGTTCAAGTCGACCGACGGCGGACGCACGTGGAAGGAGATGACGGGGCTCCGGGGGCACGGCACCGGCGAGGACTGGCAGCCCGGCGCGGGCGGGATGTGCCTCCACACCGTCATCGAGAACGACGGAAGGATGTTCGCCGCCATCTCGGCCGCAGGCGCCTTCCGCTCCGACGACGCCGGCGCGACCTGGAAGCCGATCAACCGCGGCCTGAAGTCCCAGTACATCCCCGACGAGGAGGCGCAGGTGGGCCACTGCGTGCACCGGATCGCTCTTCATCCCTCGCGTCCGAACACCCTCTTCATGCAGAAGCATTGGGACGTGATGCGTTCCGACGACGCCGGCGACAACTGGTACGAGGTCAGCGGGAACCTCCCCAGCGACTTCGGATTTCCGATCGACGTCCACGCCCACGAGCCGGAAACGGTCTACGTCGTACCGATCAAGAGCGACTCCGAGCACTATCCGCCGGAGGGCAAGCTCCGCGTCTACCGGTCCCGCACCGGGGGGAACGAGTGGGAAGCCCTCACGAACGGCCTCCCCCAGGAGAACTGCTACGTGAACGTCCTGCGCGAAGCGATGGCGGTCGACTCCCTCGACGACTGCGGCGTGTACTTCGGAACCACCGGCGGCCAGGTCTACTGCTCGCCCGACGCGGGCGACACGTGGACCCCGATCGCCGAACACCTGCCCGGAGTGCTGTCGGTGGAGGTTCAGGTCCTGCCGTGATCAGGGTCGTCCTGCCCGCCCACCTGAAAACACTGGCGCGGGTACAAGGCGAAGTCAGCCTCGAGGTGCCGGAGCCGGTCACGGCGCGCCGGGTGCTCGATGCCCTGGAGGCCGCCTACCCGATGCTGAGCGGCACCGTGCGCGAACACTCGTCCCTGAAGCGCCGAGCTTTTCTTCGTTTCTTCGCCTGTGGGCGCGACCTCTCTTTCATCCCGATGGACGAGCCGCTCCCGGAGCCGGTGGCGAACGGGAGCGAACCGTTCCGAATCGTCGGAGCGATCGCGGGAGGATAGGTGCGGGAACGGTTGTCCGCCGACGACGCGATCCGGTTCAGTCGCCAGACGATCCTGCCCGAGGTCGGCGTCGAAGGCCAGCAAAAACTGGCCGATGCCCGGGTGCTCGTGGTCGGTCTGGGGGGCCTGGGCTCGCCGGTCGCCACCTACCTCGCCGCCGCCGGCGTCGGAACGCTGGGGTTGGTCGACGACGACGCGGTCGATCTTTCGAACCTCCACCGCCAGCCTCTGCACGGCACCAGGGATCTCGGGCGCCCGAAGCTCCAGTCGGCCGCCGAGACCCTGACGGACCTGTACCCGAAGATCAACCTGGAGCTTCACGAGACGCGCCTGGCCTCTTCGAACGCCCTGGAGATCATCGACCGCTACGACATCGTCGCCGACGGCACCGACAACTTCTCGACGCGCTTCCTCGTGAACGACGCCTGCGTCATGCTCGGCAAGCCGAACGTGTACGCGTCGATCTACCGGTTCGAAGGGCAGGTGTCGGTATTCGCCGCGAGCAAGGGCCCGTGCTATCGCTGCCTTTTCCCCGAACCTCCGCCCGCGGGCACCGTGCCTAACTGCGCCGAAGCCGGCGTGCTCGGAGCGTTGCCGGGCGTCGCCGGTACGCTCCAGGCCACCGAGGTTTTGAAGCTGATCCTGGGCGTTGGCGAGCCGATGGTCGGTCGCTTCCTGATCTTCGACCTCCTGGGAATGTCGTTCCAGGACTTCCGCGTCGAAAAGGACCCCGACTGCCCCGTCTGCTCCAACCACCCCACGATCACGGCCCTCGAAGACCTCCCGGATGGTTGTGTCGTGGTCCCGGAGATCGCTCCCGAGGACCTGCGAAAGCTCATCCGAGAGGGGACGCCGCCGGTGCTTTTGGACGTTCGCGAGGACGAGGAGCTCGAGTGGGCTGCCATCGAGGGCTTCCTCCACATCCCCCTCGCCGACCTGGAGGAGCGGGCGGGCGAGATCCCGGCGGACGCCGATCTGGTGGCGTACTGCCACTCCGGCGCACGGAGCGCTGCCGCGGTCGACTGGCTCCGCAAGAACGGCCACCCCCGCGCCCGCAACCTCAGGGGCGGGATCCAGGCGTACCTACAGGCGCGATAGCGAGCCTTTGAGCT
>DASWVS010000537.1:0-5132 GCA_036401135.1 Fimbriimonas sp. | reverse complement strand
CACCGTCAGCTCCTTCGCCTCCCCCACGAACACGATGGTCCCGAGCCTCCGAACCGCGTCGATGCCGAACCGCTGCGCCAAAGGGCTCCCCGAGCACTCGATGGCCGTGTCGATCCCGATGGACCGAACCCGATCGAGCGCGTCTCCTTCCGAGGAGTCGAAGATGTCGTCGGCTCCCAAATCGACCGCCAGCTGGCGCCGGTAGGCGATCGGGTCGACCGCCGCCACCCTCGCCCCCATCCACTTCGCCAGCAGCACCGCCCCGAGTCCGACCGGGCCCAGCCCCGTGACCAGAACCGTGTCGAGTCCGCTGACCTTCGCCAGCTTCAGCCCTCCCAGCGCCGGCCCAAGGGCGCAATTCGCCAGCGAGGCGTGCTCGGTCGAGAGGTCGTCCGGGATCGGATAGAGCATCCAGTCCTGCTTCAGCAGGTACTGGGCATAGGTCGCCGTCCCCGCCTCGTTGCCGGTAGCCTCCAGCGCATCGAGCGACTGCTCGCAGTACACGTACTCTCCCCGGAGGCAAAACCGGCACCTTCCGCACGGATATTGGGGCAGCACGAGGACGCGCTGTCCCTCCGCCACCCTCCGGACTCCGTCCGTCGCAACGACCGTGCCCGCCGCCTCGTGCCCGAGGCAATCGTTGACCCATCCTTGCTTGAAGCCCTTGTACTCGGTGCACATCGGAGCGACCTCGACCTTGACCACGACGAACTCTCCGCGAGGCCGCGGCTCCGGCCGATCGACCAGTTCCACCTGCTCCTTCCCTCTGATCCGGACGACCTTCACGCCTCCACTCTGACGGAACGGAGAGCCGATGTCAAGCCATGGGATACAGTGGGAGGGTCCCATGGTTGCCCTCGCCGCCTGCCTGCTCCTTGCCCCCCGGATGGTCGACGTGACCGACGCCGTGGGCCTCGGTCCCGAAGTGATCCCGGAGACCGTCCCCCGGGTCCTGTTCGCGGACCTCAACGACGACGGCTGGCCCGACCTCCTCGTCAACCGGCACCGGGCGTTCCTCAACGTCGCCCACGCCGGCTCTCCGATCGGCCGGCGATTCCGGGAAGTCCCATCCGGCCTGACCCCGCCCCTGCCTGGAACGACGCTCGCGGTCCTGGATCTCGACAACGACGGGCGTCTGGACGCGGTCGTCGCCGAGAACTGCCAACCCGACGATTCAAAATGGCAGGACCATGGGCGCCGCACCCGCTGGTATCGGGGCAACGGCGACGGCACGTTCCGCTCTGCGGAGCCGCTTCCCGTCCCCCCTCGCCCGACGATCGCCGTCGCCGCGGGAGAACTGAACCGTGACGGCCGACTCGACCTCTTTTTCGCCCACTCCTACAAGGCGGGAGACACCTACGAGGCCTTCCCCGCCGACCTCCTGACGAGCGCCGGCCGATGCGGGTGGAATCGAACGACGCTACCGGACGAGCGCATCCCGTTCAACGACCACACCGATCCCGGCTCGCGCCCGACCTATGGCGCCATGTTTGTGAGCCTCGACGGGAAAAGTCCCATGATCTACCAGTTGAGCTACGGACGGCGCTGGAACCGTTTGTGGGTCTACGGAAGGGACCACCTCCTCCACGAGCCTTCGCGAGTCCAGTCCCCTTCCGCAGGAGGCTTCTTCGGCAACGGCCCAGACGGATGGGTCGACCTCGCATCCCGCTACCGCCTCGACGGCGACTTCGTCCGGCATGGCGTCTACCCCGCGTGGCTCATCGAACTCGCGAAGACCCGCCCCCAGTTCCCTACAAAACCCGAAAAGCCCTTCCGCGCCAACGGCAACAGCTTCGACGCCTCGGTCGGCGACGTCGACAACGACGGGAAGTTCGACCTCTTGACGACCGAGATCACCCACGCCTGGGCGGGCGAGTCCTCCGACCGCTCACGCATCCTGTTCCAGGGCCAGAACCTGCGCTTCGCCCCCCGCAAAGGCTTCGAGTTCGACCGATCCGACGGCACTCGGAGTTGGAACCAGGGCGACCTCTTCGGCGAACTGGTCGATATGGATTCCGACGGCTGGCTCGACCTCGTCCTGTCCTCGGGCGATTATCCGGACCAGCAGCTTCGGGTCTACCTCCAGCGCAACGGTCGGTTGATCGAGGCGAAGGACGCCTTGCCTATCAAACACGACGGGTCCCAACAAATCAGCTTTGGAGACGTCGACGGCGACGGCGCCCCCGACCTTGCCGTCGGGCAAACCTTCAACCGCCTGAACGCCGAGCAGATCGCAGGTCGAAAGCCCAAGATGCGTCTGTTCGTTAACCGGATGGCGGTGGGCAACCATCGCATGACTCTTCGCCTGAAGGGCGACGGCAGAACAGTGAACCGAAACGCCCTCGGAGCCGTCGTCAAAGCCCAGCTTCTCGATGGGCGGCGGCTGCAGAGCCAACTCGTCGGCATCGGCGGCCACGCCGGCAAGCAGCACGAGTTCGTCGTCCGCTTCGGCCTGGGAAAGGCATCCAGAGTGACGCGCTTGGAGATCTCCTGGCCCGGCTCGCCACGCCGGACGGTTTACCGCAACCTCCCCTCCGGCACCCATACGATCTCCCTCGGGGAGAAGGCAGGGAGGAGGGTTCGTCTGCCCGCTCCTGCCGGCGCCCGGCATCGTCAACGAGGGTTAGGCGGACCTGCCGTCGGCCTCGCGGCGGCGCTTCCGCCTCGGACCTGACGCTGCGTGCTCGCTGGAGCCTCGGCAGCTGTCGATGCTTGCGATGGACCGCTGTCGAGGCGAGGCTGCCGAGGCAACGTTTGGCGTTAACATCCGGTAGCGTTGTGCCCTCCGCGTCCTTGGTCTTGAAACGCCCCGAACACCCGACACCGAACGCCGAACACCGACCACCTCCCCCCGAAGCACGTATACTTCTTAGCGCTTTCCCGGGTTATCGACGTAGGGAGAGGAAACGGTTCGAAGCATGCACACAGCCAATGACGAGACGAAGCCGAAGGCCGGCTGGGAGGGTATTCCGTCCGACTTCATCCGCGATGCGATCAAGGAGGACCTCCGCAGCGGACGGTACGACCGGGTCCATACACGCTTCCCTCCGGAGCCGAACGCGTACCTGCACATCGGGCATGCCAAGGCGATCTGGATCGATTACGGCATCGCCCGGGACTTCGGCGGCCTCTTCAACCTCCGCTTCGACGACACCAATCCCGAGAAAGAGGAGCAGGAGTTCGTCGACGCCATCATCGAGGACGTCCGCTGGCTCGGCGCCGACTGGGACGACCGGCTTTTCTTCGCCTCGGACTACTTCGAGCAGATGTACGACTGGGCCGTCGACCTGATCAAGAAAGGCAAAGCCTACGTCTGCGATCTCACTCCCGAAGAAGTCAGCCGAACACGGGGCACCCTGACGACCCCCGGCGAGGACAGCCCGTACCGGAATCGAAGCGTCGACGAGAACCTCGACCTCTTCGCGCGCATGCGCGCCGGCGAGTTCCCCGACGGCTCGCGCACCCTTCGGGCGAAGATCGACATGGCCTCGCCCAACATGTTCATGCGCGACCCGGTGATGTACCGCATTCGCCATGCCGACCACCATCGACAGGGCGACAAGTGGGACATCTACCCGTCCTACGACTGGGCGCACGGGCTCGAGGACTCGATCGAAGGCGTCACCCACTCTCTCTGCTCCCTGGAGTACGAGATCCACCGTCCGCTGTACAACTGGTTTCTCGAGGAGCTCGGTATCTACCACCCGCGCCAGATCGAGTTCCCTCGCCTGAAGATGCACTACACCGTCATGAGCAAGCGGAAGTTCATCGAGCTTGTGAACGGAGGCCATGTGCGCGGGTACGACGATCCGCGGATGCCGACCCTTGCCGGACTACGTCGGCGGGGCTACACTCCGGAGGCGATCAAGGAGTTCGTCGACCGCATCGGACTGACGAAGACGGACAGCATCATCGAGCCCCACGTCCTCGAAGACTGCGTTCGAGAGGACCTGAACCGCCGCGCCCTGCGCGTCATGGCCGTCCTGAACCCCCTGAAGGTCGTCCTCACGAACTACCCCGAGGACCAGGAGGAGTTCGTCGAGGCGATCAACAACCCCGAGGACCCGGCCGCGGGAACCCGCAAAGTCCCGTTCTCGCGAGAGCTGTACATCGAACGGGACGACTTTCGCGAAGATCCGCCACCGAAGTTCTACCGGCTGGCCCCGGGCCGCGAGGTCAGGCTCCGGTATGGCTATTTCATCCGGTGCGAGGAGGTCGTCAAGGACGCCGACGGCGAGATCGTCGAGCTTCGCTGCACCTACGATCCGGCGACCGCGGGCGGCGACGCCCCCGACGGGCGGAAGGTCAAGGCGACGCTCCACTGGGTTTCGGCGAAGCACGCCCAGGAGGCGGAGGTTCGGCTGTTCGAGCCGCTTTTCCTCAAAGAGGACCCGGACGAAGTCCCCGAGGGCGGCTCGTTCATCGACAACCTGAACCCCGACTCGCTCAACGTCTCGACGTGCATGATCGAACCGAGCGTCGGCGGCGCGGAGGCCGGCACCCGATACCAGTTCGAACGTCAGGCCTATTTCTGCGTCGATCCGGACTCGACCACCGATCGGCTCGTGTTCAACCGAACCGCCACTCTCCGCGATTCCTGGGCGAAAATCGAGAAAAAGCTTTAGAATGGTTCCTGTGAAGCGCTACCTGACGTGGCTGACGGTCCTGTGCCTGGGACTGCTCTCGGTTTGGTTCGGCTCCAGCCTCCAGGCGGCCGGCTTTCCCCCGGTCGCAGAACTCAACTTCCGGAACGAGGAGCTTCTGGATTCGCACTGGAAGAAACATCGAAACGAGTTCCGGCCCGTGGTGACCAAGGAGCAGTACCTCGCCTACGCGCGAGCGTTCTTCACCAACAACTCCAAGGGGAAGGAGCTCAAGTATCGCGGAAGGGACGTCCTCCACTACCGCGAGTCCACCAACGAGTTCGGGGTGCTCTCGGGCGAGCCGGTCATCCGGACCTATTTCCGCCCCTCCAGCGGCCGGCGTTATTGGGATCGCCAGTGAGCCTCGATCCAAGCGAGCTCACCGAGCTCGACCGCGCCGCCGCGAAACACGCAGTCGAGGGAACGAGCTTCACAGACCTGGTGGAGCGGTATCGCGATCTCGTCCAAAACCTGGACGGCTATGCGTTC
>DASWVS010000536.1:0-2509 GCA_036401135.1 Fimbriimonas sp. | reverse complement strand
CCGTCGGCGGAACGAACTAGGCGGCCATCTGTCTCCGTTCGTCCGTGCCCTTTTGAGTGGGCTTGCGACGAGCCAGCCGCCGCGCGTAGAAGGCTGCGAACCCGATGAACGCGGCACCGAGCAGGAAGAGCCAGAAGCCGGTGACGAGGCCGGGCGGCGTGTACCGCATTTCCAGTCGTTGGGATCCTTCGGGGATCTCGACTTCGCGCCAGACGGTCCCCTCGATGGGAACTTCGCGCCCGTCGATTCGGGCCGTCCAACCGGGCAGGTTCCGGTCGCGTAGGACGAGTCGTCCGTTGCCGTCGATTTCGATCGACAATCGGTCCAGACCCTCTTCGACGATCCATGCCGTGCCGTTATCGAGGCTCAAGCGGCCCGGGCTCTTGAGGTTGGTCGTCTCCGTGACGTCGCCGAGGCGGTTTCGAAGAACCTTGGTCACGCCCGCCTGTGCCAGCCTGGCGAGATCCGCCGACGGCTTGATGAACATGATGTTGCCATTCGCCTCGGGAGCGGGATCGCCTCCTACGACCTCCGCGAGTAGGGCGACGGTGTCGCGATGGAGTAGAGAGTCGTAGCCACCCAAATCGTGGATCCTCAGGGCGGATGCCGTGTTGGGAGGGAGCACCGCGTGGGCTGCCGACGTCAGTCCCCATGCCTGATTGATGGCCGCCACCCTTTCCGTCCCGCGCTCCTGTTGAGGCTTGAGGAAGCCCGAGTCGCCCGTGCGGACGATGCTCATGAAGGTGAGCAGCGGAAACACGACGAGGAACGCAAGGGGCACGAAGCGCGCGCGCCGGTCTGGCTGAAGGGATGCCGCCACCAGCAGAACCGCGATCAGAGCGGACACGATCGCCACCGGAAGGCCGATGGTGTTCCCGGTCGCCACGAGTCCTTCCCATGCGTTAGGATCGATCCCGGTGGGCGCGGGAGCCCTCGTGGGCGTGAGGCTCAAGGCGAAGACGAGAACGAAGGCGGCGCCGGCAAGCGCCAGGCTGCGCCGAGGCGCTTTGCTGAGGCTGCTGTTCAGCGATAGTCCGGCCAAGGTGCAGGCTCCTAAAACGAACAGGCAGAGAATCCGCGACGGAGATCCGGTGGAGGACCATCCGGGCGCATAAAAGTAGAGAAGCTTGTTGAGCGGCGTGCCCACGGCGAGGAGGGCCGCCAGGATCGTGACGGCGACGATGCCGCCCGCCCGGCGCCAGTCGGGCCGTGAGAGCGGGAGGAGGCAGAGGAGCAGCAGCACGAGCGGCCCGATCGTCGAGGTGGATTCGGCCCAGTTTGCTCCGGGTTTGGCGAGAGCCGGCCAAAACGTCGAGAACGGCAGTTCCGGATCGACCCTCACGAGCGGGCTGCCCTGGGAGAAAGGGTTGACCAGCCGGGAAACGAAATCGCCGGGCGAGATCGCCGAGCCGATATAGGCGCGATAGCCTTCCTCGTTCGGCGAGTTCCGCCGATGGGAGAACTCGGAGTACCGGAGAACCGGAAGCAGCTGAGGCGCCGCGAAGAGGAACCCCAGCACGGTAGAGGCGAGAACGAGCCCGACGGCACCGATCGGCGAACGCCTTCGCTCGAGAACCACGAGGTCGACCTTCGTACGAAGCGGCTGGGCGGCCGCCATCCCGACAGCGCAGACCACCACGGCGAACAGGCCGTAGGCGACGAACTGCAGGTGGCCGGCCAGAATCATCATGCCGACGCTGGCGGCGAGCCCGACGAAAGACCTGAGGCCCCTTCGCGGATCGTTCTCGAACAGCGAGGCCGTAAAGGCCAACGCCCACGGGATCCAGCTGACGGTGTAGATCACGCTGGACAGCGGGGTCCAGCCGAGAAGGAAAGCGCTCAGGCTGAAGGATCCCCCCGCCACGACGCCGCCGATCCGGGTTCCGCCGAGCTTACGGACGAGCAGCAGGACGCCCAGCCCTGCCCAAAAAAGGTGGAGCCATGCCAGCAGGGTGATCGCGAGGGGAGTCGGGACATGGAGAACCCCCAGCACGATGTGGGGCGGGTAGAAGCCGGCCGACTGGCTGTTCGCGAGGAGCGGCGTTCCCGCCAACTGGTAGGGGTTCCAGAACGGCGGGCGCAGCTGTCCCCACGAGTCGAGGACGAGGTCCCGCCAGGGATAGAACTGAAGCACCGCGTCCGCCTGCAGAACGTCCCAGGGCTCGGGGGGTTCGGGCCCGTTCCAAGGCGACATCTGGCGTATCTGGTCGAAGGCACCGATGGTCTGCCCCAGAAACACGGCCCGAGAGAGCACAAGCAAGGGAAGGAACAGCAGAAACAGGATGGGCCAGACTCGACGCAGACGCTCCATGGCTACGAGCATCATACATTGGCGGCCGATTCCATTACCGGTCAGCCGGAGTAGCCGTAGGAGCGAGCCTTGGCACGGGCTTCCTGCAGGGCCAGGAACTCGTTCAGGTTCTCGCGGGTTAGCATGCCGATCATCTTGCCTTCATCCAGGATCAGGATCGGAGCGGAGTCCTCGGCCGTGAACAGTTCGAGGGTCTTC
>DASWVS010000535.1:0-4456 GCA_036401135.1 Fimbriimonas sp. | reverse complement strand
GGCGACGCCGAAGCTCGCCAACTACGACTTCACCGGGCTGCTCGAGGAGTTCGCCTTCACGATCCGCAACGAGCTCGACTATCGTCGCGAGGGCCGCAACGCCGATCGATTCCGCATCAACTTTGCCGCCGATCCGATGCTGAAGGTGCCGCTGATCTTCTGGGAGACCACGACGCGGCGCGTCATCACGATGGAGGAGATCGGCGGGATCAAGGTCACCGAAACCGACGAACTCGACGCCGCCGGGCACGACCGCCGACGGCTCGCGGACCAGGCGGCGAGGATCGTCCTGACCGAGATCTTCCAACACGGCCTGTTCCACGCCGACCCTCACGCCGGGAACTTCTTCGTCCAGGAGACGGGCGCGCTCGGGCTGATCGACTTCGGCATGGTCGGCCACCTCGACCGCGACGCCCGCGATTCGCTGATGCGGATGACGCTCGCCCTCGCCTACCAGGACGCGGATACCCTGATCGACGAACTGCTGACGATCGGCGTGCAGCGAAAGCCTGTTTCCCGGCAGGAACTCAAGACCGAGATCTCGCGGCTGATGCAGATCCACATGGAAGCGCCGCCGGAGGAGTTCTCCATGGCGCAGATGTTCCAGGACACCCTGGCGATGGCCTCGCGCCACAACATCCGGATCCCGAGCGATCTGCTCTTTCTGGCGCGCGCGCTCGCCATGTGCGAAGGCTTGGGCAAGATCCTCGACCCGCAGTACCAGATGCTCGACGCCACCCGCACGCACCTCACGCGGATCTACCGCGAGCAGTACTCCAGCGAAGGCCTTCTGGAACGGGCCCAGGAGAGCTACCTCGAGATCGGGCAGTTCGCCCTCGACGCCCCGCGGAGGCTTCGAAGGCTGTTCGGGCAACTGGAGCGGGGCGAGATCACCTTCACCGCCCGCTTGGGCGACACGGCCGAGCTTCTGGAGAACTTCCACCGCGCGGTGAACCGGCTTTCGATGAGCGTCCTCGTCGCCGGCGTGATCGCCGGCCTCAGCGTCCTGACCCTCAAGCTGGGAAGGGCGCAGGCGGTCTGGGCCGCCTGGGTGAACCTGCTCCTGTTCCTCGTGGTCGCCGGCGGCGTCTTCCTCATCGTTTCGATCTGGCGTGCCCGAAAAGTCTAGAAAAGCCGCAAAAACGATTAAGTTCTCCTTGCAAACGCAACGTCGGTTGGTTTAGGATGAATCTATCTTGGAACCGACTAACACGTTTAAACCACTGATCGACCTGTCGCCAAGAGTCTGGTCCCAAGAGGTCCTTCCAGAGACGATGGCAATCGCGGCCATCTGCCTGATCGACACCGCGATCACGGTGGTCCTCGTCACCTCGGGGGTGGCGGTCGAGGCCAATCCGCTGTTGAACTGGTCCTTCCGGTATGGAGCAGCGATGTTCGTAGCGGCGAAGACGTTCTGGTTCCTGCCGCCGCTGCTCGTGATCGAGGCGATGCGCGCCCGAAACGACCGTTTCGTCAAGTTCGCGCTGCGCTTCGGCCTGGTCGGATACCTGCTCGTTTATTTCGGGGGAACCTTGGCGCTGCACCCCCACCTGGTGTCGTAGCCCAGCCTGGGGGAACACGGTCACTGATCGGCCGGTCCTTCTTCGTATGTTGCGAAGGAGAGCCGCGGCATGGATGGAGTTCGGGAGAAACGCCGTCCTCCCCGAAACCGTCTGGCTGGCATTCATCTGCGTACTCGACGCCGTGCTGACCGTGATCCTCGTCCAAGAGGGGCTGGCCGTCGAATCGAACCCGTTGTTGGCATGGTCGTTCAACTACGGCTCGGTCGGCTTCATGGCGACCAAGATCCTCTCGTTCGCACCCGCTCTCGCAATTATCGAGACCCTGCGCCCGCGCCTCGGCGACTTCGCCCAGCTGGCGCTGAGGGTGGGGATCATCGGGTACATCCTCCTGTACGTGTTCGGCTCCATCGCCATCCACGCTTAGCCGCGGAACTCCGCGGGTAACGTGGCCCTATGCTGCCCGAGGTTCTCGCACCTCCCCAGGACCCGCACGAGTGGCCCGAATGGCGCCGCCAGATCGAGGCGTGGCGCCGGGACGCGCGGAAAGGCTACGACGATTCCCACTATCGCCTGCCCCGATTCGCGTGGACCGCGCGATGCTACTCCTGCGCCCTGCTCATGATGTGGGACGCCGCCTTCTACGATGCCCGCCGGGGGAGGTTCAAGGTCGAGGAGCTCGTTAAATCCGCAAGGCGCACCCATGGGGGGTACGACGCGGTCGTGCTCTGGCACGCTTATCCCCGCATCGGGTTCGACGACCGGAACCAGTTCGACTACTACCGAGGGTGGGACGGCGGCCTCGATGAGCTCGCCGAGGTCGTCCGCCGTTTCCAGGTCGAGGGCGTCCGCGTCTTCGTCGACTACAACCCCTGGGACACAGGGACGCGGCGGGAGCCGAAGACCGACGCCGAGGCGCTGGGCGAACTGACCCGCCGGATCGGCTCAGACGGCGTGTTTCTCGACACCCTGAGCCGCGGCGACACCAGCCTGCCGGCGGCGATGCCGAACGTCGCGTTCGAATCCGAACTCGCCCTCCCGATCGACGGGATCGCATCGCACCACCTTTCCTGGGCCCAGTGGTTCGCCGACGGCGAGGCGCCGGGCGTGCTGCGCAACAGGTGGTTCGAGCGGCGGCACATGATGCACCTCATCCGCCGCTGGGACGACGACCATTCCGGAGAGCTTCAGATGGCGTGGATGAACGGCGCCGGGATGCTGGTGTGGGAGAACGTGTTCGGCTCCTGGGTCGGCTGGTCGAAGCGGAACCGGGACACGCTGCGCGCGATGCTCCCCATCCAGCGCGCGATGCACCGGTTCTTCGTGGAGGGCGAATGGACTCCGCTCGTTCCGTGCACGGCCGAGCGCGTCTACGCGAGCGAATGGCGCCTGGGAGACCGGCGTCTCTGGACCATCGTCAACCGGTCCGACCGGGCGATCGTAGGGGGACCCCTAATGACGGAGTCCGAAGGCGGCCGCACCTTCGACCTCGTCGCGGGAAAGCCGATTTCGCGGTCGGATGTCAGCATTCCCCCTCGAGGGATCGGGTGCCTCCTCTCGACCCCCATCGGGTCCGTGGACGAAGGGCTCCGTTCGCTGCTGGCGGTGCAGGCGGGCCGGGTCCGGTCCGACGAGTTGCGGAAGCCGGTGGTCCGAAGGGTGCGGCCGCCCGATTCGAAACCCGCCGCACCCATCGGGAGGATGGCCAGGATCGAAGGGGGCCGCTACTCCCTCACGACCCGGTTCCGGGTGCGCGAATGCGGGGAGGAAGGCTACGCCGGCTTCGGCGGCCAGAGCTACCCGCCCCTCCATTCGATCGTCGAGAAGGAGCGGGAAGTTCGGGTCGAGCCCTTCGCGATCGACGAGCGTGAGGTCACCAACGAGGAGTACGACCGGTTTCTCGCCTCCCGGCGAGAGCCGCCTCGCGAAAGGCCTGCGCACGAGCCTGCCGTCGACGTCGACCTCGAGGAAGCCCGCGCCTACGCTGCATGGGTGGGGAAGCGGCTGCCGACCGAGTCCGAGTGGCAGATCGCGGCGAGCCAGGGCGTGCTGCGCCGGGCGGAGAAGCCGGTTTGGGAGTGGACCGAAAGCGAACACTTCGACGGGCACACCCGGTTCTGCTTCCTGAAAGGCGGGTCGTGGTACCGGGCGGAAGGCTCCGACTGGTACGCCGACGGCGGGGTTCGAGAGCCGGAGTTCGCGGCGAAGTTCATCTGTATGTGCCCCTCGCTCGACCGGAGCCCCACCATCGGGTTCCGATGCGCCGCGACGGTCGCCTGATCGGCTAACCTTCGTCCGTGGAACGTCTTCTGGAAGGGAAGGTTGCGATCGTCACCGGAGGCGGACGCGGGATCGGGGCCGACATCTGCCGCGTGCTAAGCGAGAACGGGTGTAGGGTGGTCGTCAACTACTCTCGAGCCGAGGCGGAGGCGATGGGAGTCGCTTCGGAGACCGGGGGTATCGCGGTTCGCGCCGATGTTCGCGCCCAAGGCCAGGTGCAGGAGATGGTGGACCGCACCCTGAAGGAGTTCGGAAAGATCGACGGGGTGGTCAACAACGCCATCGGCGGTCGGCAGCACGGCCTCCTGGAGGAGATGTTCGATCAGGACTACCAGGACATGTTCGAGTTCAGCACCAAGGCGGTTCTGAACACGGTCCGGGCGGTGCGGCCGACGATGCGCGAGAACGGGGGCGGCCGCATCGTCAACGTCGTGACCGAACTCTGGAACCTGGCGCCCGGCGGCTGGTCCGTGTACCTGAGCGGCAAAGGGGCGATGGTCGGGATCTCGCGATCGCTCGCCAACGAGCTAGGGCCCGAAGGGATCACGGTGAACATGGTCGCGCCGGGATGGATGGTGACGGAGACGGTCGACGCCTCTTCCGAGGTTTCGCGCAAGTTCGGCGAATCGCTTCCCCTGCGGCACCACGGCTCGGCG
>DASWVS010000534.1:0-5098 GCA_036401135.1 Fimbriimonas sp. | reverse complement strand
AGGGAGGAGGGGGCAGGGGGAGGAGGAAAGCCAGGGTGCGAACCAGAAAGCCACCCGATCCCGCATCGTCCTCCACTACCGCCTCGCCAAGTCCGAGGAAAACTGGTTTGAGAAGAAGAAGCTGCATGTCGAAGAGCGAATTCTCGATCTCCTCGGCAGAGGCTGGGCACTGACGACCGACGAGATCGCGCGCCGACCGTCGATCCATCCTGGAACCGCGCGCCACGCCGTGAAGACCCTCACTTCCGACGGCGCGATCGCCGCCTCCCGCGCACCGAAGTCAAAGACGAGATACGCCCTGCCCGACTCGGAGGACATTGCGGCGTGACGAGCACGTCTGCAGGGAGCGACGCACGCCGCAATTCGGAGAAAGTTCGGGCCCCGGCAAAGTGCGCTGGGACCCGTGGTTCGTTTTTTCGGGAGCGGATCGGACTCAGGACATGGAGACGGCCGCGTTGCGGCCGGCGAGGACGCCGGGGAAGCGCGTTTCGCCGCGCTCGGAGCCGAGCCAGCGGGAGTGCTGCTCGAGGTTCACTTCCTTCAACTTGCGGTTGAAGGCGCTGTCGGGCGCATTGATCAAACGGTCGTAGGTTTCCCGGTCGCGGTAGGCGTGGATCACCACCACCTGTCCGTTCTCGCTCATGAAGGAGTCGAAGAACTCGATGCCGGGCTGCTCGCGCATGAACGCATGCATCTTTTCGCCGCCGGCTTCGAACTCGGCCTGATGGCCGGGCACCGGCTCCCATCTCGAAACGACGATGTACATCGCTGAATGCCTCCTAAAGAGAATTAGCGCGGAAGCCGTCGCTCCTTTGCTAAGGCAATATTGTAAGGCGAAAATTGGCGGGTTGGGCAGAGACTTTCGTTTTTTGAGTGCGGTGCTGGGGCACCGCACTCTAAAAGTTATTCGGCGACTTTGAGGACAGAGAGGAACGCTTCCTGGGGGAGTTCGATGCTGCCGATCTGCTTCATGCGCTTCTTGCCTTCCTTCTGCTTTTCGAGGAGCTTGCGCTTGCGGCTGACGTCGCCGCCGTAGCACTTGGCGATGACGTCCTTGCGGAACGGCTTGACCGAGTCGGCGGCGATGACCTTGGCGCCGATCGCGGCCTGGATCCGGACCTCGTACTGCTGGCGCGGAACGACCTTGCGGAGCCGCTCGACCATCGCCCGGCCGCGGGTGTAGGCGAAGTCCTTGTGCACGATGAAGGACAGGGCGTCGACGGCGTCGCCGTTGAGGAGGACGTCGACCTTGACCAGCGCCGAGGCGACGTACTCGTCGAGCTCGTAGTCGAAGCTGGCGTACCCGCGGGTCTGGGATTTCAGCTTGTCGAAGAAGTCGAGCAGGATCTCGCCGAGGGGAAGCTCGTAGTGCAGGATGACCCGCTGGGGAGTGGGGTACTCGGTCTTCCGGTAGGTGCCGCGCCGCTCCTGGCAGAGCGTCATGACGGCGCCGACGTAGTCGTTCGGGACCATGATGGTCGCCTTGACGGTCGGCTCCTCGACGGAAGCGATGTCGTTCGCGTCGGGCCAGTCGGCGGGGTTGCTGATGTGCTCGACGGTGCCGTTCTTGTGGGCGACCTTGTAGTCGACGGAGGGGGCGGTGAGGATGAGATCGAGCCCGAACTCGCGCTCCAGCCGCTCGCGGGCGATGTCCATGTGGAGCAGGCCGAGAAAGCCGCACCGGAAGCCGAAGCCGAGGGCGGCGGAGGTCTCGGGCTCGTAGTGGAGGGCGGCGTCGTTGAGCTTGAGCCTCTCGATGGCGTCGCGCAGGTCCTCGTACTGGTCGCCGTCGCTGGGGTAGAGGCCGCAGAAGACCATGCTGAGGGCTTCGCGGTAGCCGGGGAGAGGCATGCGGGCGTGGTCGCCGACATGGGTGACGGTATCGCCGACGGCAGCGTCGCCGATGGACTTCATCGCGGCGGTGATGAAGCCGACCTCGCCGGTCCCGAGCCCCTCGTTCACGATGAGGGCGGGAGAGAAGACGCCGGTCGAGTCGACGTCGAACCGGTTGCCGGTGGACATCATCTCGATGGTGTCGCCCTTCTTGACGTCGCCGTCCTTGACCCGGACATAGGCGACGGCGCCCTGGTAGGGGTCGAAGTGGGAGTCGTAGATGAGGGCGCGGAGGGGGGCGTCGGGGTCGCCCGCCGGGGCGGGGATCCGGTGGACGATGGCCTCGAGGATCTCGTCGATGCCGATGCCGGACTTTGCGGAGCAGGGGATGGCGTCGGAGGCGTCGATGGCGACGGCGTTCTGGATCTCCTCGCGCGCGCGTTCGATATCGGCATGGGGGAGATCGATCTTGTTGATGACGGGGACGATCTCGAGGTTCTGGTTCACCGCCATGTTGGCGTTGGCGATGGTCTGGGCTTCGACGCCCTGGCTGGCGTCGACGACGAGGAGGGCGCCTTCGCAGGCGGCGAGGGCGCGGGAGACCTCGTAGGTGAAATCGACATGGCCGGGGGTGTCGATCAGGTTGAGCTGGTAGGTTCTGCCGTCCCGCGCTTTGTACATGAGGCGGACGGCGGCCATTTTGATGGTGATGCCGCGTTCGCGCTCGAGGTCCATCGAGTCCAGCATCTGTTCCTGCGCCGAACCGCGGATCGCGCCGCACCGCTCGATGAGGCGGTCGGCGAGGGTCGACTTTCCATGGTCGATATGCGCGATGATACAGAAGTTGCGGATCAGCGACTGGTCCATAGGGGCTCGGGAGCGGAGGCGCACAAGAGTGTACCGTTCCCCGTCTATTACGCCGGGGAAGGGAGGTTTGGAACGCGATGCCACCGCCGCGTCGATCGTGGGCAAGCGATTGCCGGAGGGAGTGCACGAGGTCGTTCGAAGGCGCGTCCTTGATCTGCTTTGGGCGCTGGGTCGGAGGTCCTTGGGCTGAACGAACGTCCCTCCTCGCCACGTCCGCTGATTGGAACTGCGATGTCGATGTGCCGTTGGTGCGGAATGGATAGCCACGAAGACGTTTGTCCGTGGTGCCAGCGGTCCAAGACGGGCACGGGGGGCTTCACCCAGCACGGCACGGCGGTTCGCCCGCGCCGGCCGAACGACGCCTACGCCGTCGTCGGGGCGGTGGCGGTGCTTGCCGCGATCGTCGCCATCGCCTGGGTTGGCATGCGGCTGACCTCGTCGCAGTTGGCGGGACCTGCCGACCCGTCTGCGCCGCTTCCGCTCTCGGAGAACGTGTTTCGGAACGTGGGCACGGCCACGACGGCTCCGCCGGCTTCGACCCCGGCAACCTTTCCTCCGACGGGGAGGGGAATCGCGGCGAGGGTGCAGCGACCGGTGACGGTTCCAAGCACCGCGCCGGTGCCGCAGGCCGCGGGGGTCGCAGAAGGCTCATCGGTCCAGATCCGCTCGGCGAAGCTTTCGCTCTATGACGACGGGTCGGGCAGGCCGATGCTGCGGGGCGAGGTGTCGATCGCGAACGGATCGCCAGCGAACGTCCGGCAGATCGTCCTGACGGTCCGGATCGGGGGGAGGCCGTACCGCTTGGACGCGCTCGGATCGAGCGAAATCCCCCGGGGCGGCAGCGCCGCGATCGCGGTGACAGCTTCGATCCCGGACGCCACTCTCGCTTCAAAGGAGAAGCATATCCAGATGCAGGCGACGCTGGAGGGGGCGGCGGGGACGGTGATCGACGAGTTCCGCGCCGACTAGGTCTGCTGCCGGTCGCGCAGACGCCAGTATTCGAGGAGCTTCGGGAGGATGAAGCCGAAGCAACCCAGAGAGATCAGCAAGAACGACAGCATCTTCGCGACCGCACCGGAGGACGCGAACACGAACCCGACCAAGGTCGGCAGCTCGCCGAGAGCCAGGGCGACGAGCAAATCGGCCTGAAATCTGGCCGGTTCCGGAAGTTCCGGAGTTCCGCCGACCTCCCGGCGCAGGTTCAGGCGGTACGTCGCCCAGAGGACGCAGGCAGCGGCGGCGATGAGGGCGATCCCGTGGGCCATCGCCTGGACCGCGCTCTGCGGGTTCGCGCGCGTTCCTAACGTGGACCCAACGGCGGTGAGAAGCACCACGAAGGTCACGAAGGAGCCGAAGATCAGGAACTGCGTCTGCTTCTGCGCGCTGGGGTTCACCAGAGCAGTTTAACGAAATAGAAGTGAAAAAGCCAGTGCGCCGGGCGCACTGGCTTTTATGCCACTCGGACAGTGGCGGTCCGGGTTACTTGACCGGCCATTTCTCGATCTTGACCGTCTTCATGACCGCCGGATTCTTGGGGAGGGGGTTGTCCCTCTCGTCCCGTTCGAGGGCGACGATCTTGTCGGCGACGTCCATGCCCTGAACGACCTGCCCGAAGACGGTGTACTGGCCGTCGAGGCTCGGGGCGTTGTCCACGGTGATGAAGAACTGGCTGCCGGCGCTGTCGGGATCCTGGGACCTCGCCATGCTGAGGATGCCTTTGGTGTGAGGCTTGCTGTTGAACTCGGCCTTGATCTCGTAGCCGGGCCCGCCGGTGCCGTCGTCGGAGCGGTCGTCGTCCTTCGAGTTGGGGTCGCCGCCCTGGATCATGAAGCCGGGGATGACGCGGTGGAACTTCGTGCCGTTGTAGAAGCCCTTCTTGGCGAGTTTCTTGAAGTTCTCGACGTGGCCGGGGGCGACGTCGGGGAAGAACTTGAGAACGATGCGGCCGTGGTTGGTCTCGATGACGGCAACCTCCTCACCGGCTTTCGGCATCGTCGCGCCGGGAGCGGCGGTTCCGGTTGCCGCCGGTTCAGCCTTCGGTTCGTCGGCAGGCGGGGTTTCAGGCGCGCGGGCGGTGTCGTCCCCTCCGATCGGAGCGGGCGCATCCTTGGCCGTTTCGGTTGAAGTCGTGCCGTTGGCGTCGTCACACCCGAGCGTGAGGGCCGCAAACAACAGGGTCAGGAATAAGGTCTTCATCGTCTACTGCTCCAATGGATACGTTTCGATCGTGGCTTTCTCGATGATCGCGGGGTTCGCCGGCAGGGGATTGTCGCGGCCGTCGCGGGGGAGGTTCACGATCTTGTCGACCACGTCCATGCCTTCGACCACTTCGCCGTATGCGGTGTACTGTCGGTCGAGGTGGGGGGAGTCGGCGACCATGAGGAAGAACTGGCTGTCG
>DASWVS010000533.1:0-5445 GCA_036401135.1 Fimbriimonas sp. | reverse complement strand
AATCGGTATATATGAACCCTTTCATATAGACCGATTCATAGTCTAGCAAGACTGGTCGAATCGCGCAAGTGGCGGGTTTCGCCTACATGCCGCAACTTCGGCGTACCGTCAGGATTGCGGCGCGCCGGACGAACCCGAGGCGGTCGTTGATCGCCAGCATCGCGCCGTTCTCGCTGCTGTTCTCCGTTCGGACGGTATGGAAACCCGCCCTATGCGACCAGAGAAGCGATCGGGCCTTGAGCGCTTTCGCAATGCCCCGCCCCCGATAGCCTGGGAGCACGCCGGTCAGCCACGTGTCGACCCAGCCTTCCTGCGCTCCGCAGAAGACGCCGGTGAACCCCACCGGCTTGCCGTCCGCCAAGGCGACGATCGTGCCTTCGGCCAGGAAGCCCGGATCGTCCAGGATCTGCTCCTGGAAGAACTCGAAGCTCAGACGGACGGGAGGGTCGGGACGGGGGATGTCGTGCCGGACTGCCTCGAACGCCTCGTGCAGTTCTCGCCGGAAGGCAGGCGTGTCGACCGCGGCGAAGGGGAGGGCGTCTACCTCGGACCCGACGAGTTCCTGGAGTTTCTCGGGGTCGCACGCGCGGAGGTCGAAGAGCGATTCGAAGCTTCGGCCGACTTCATGGAACCCCCGCGACGCGGCAAACCGTACCGAGGCTTCGTCGTCCTCCCGAACGAGGCTCGAAACATCGTCGGCCCCCTCGCTCTCGATCGCCTCGAGCGCCGTTCGGTACAACGCGTCCCCGATGCCGGCGGCCCGGCTCTCGGGAGCAACGCCGACGTGCAGCATCCACTTTCGCTCGTGGAACGATCCCGCCGATCGGTAGACGATCGCATAGCCCGAGGGTTCGCCGTCGGTCCAAGCCATCCAACGCGTCGTTTTCAGGGGCTCGGGCAGCGTCGCTTCGTCGCGCTCGAGTTCGCGAAGGTCGGTCGGGATGCCGGGCGATACGGCGTTCCAAAGCTCGCAGAAGGAGCGAAGCTCCTTGCGTTGCAGGGGTCGGATCTCAGGCACGGGTCAAGCTACCCCCGCCGAGATCATCGATAGGCCGAAAGCCCGACGGTCACAGCTTCGCCGCCTTCTTCGCCCACTGTCCCCGCCGAAACTTCCCCAGAAACGCCTTGGCATACGCGAGCAGTTCCGTTTCGCCGCACTGCTTGGCACTCCATGCCAGGAGGTAGTGGGCTTCGCCGGTAGTGTCGAACCGCGACCGGTTGAAAAGGCCGCCCGACCTCGCAAAGGGCAGAAGCGCCGCCAGGACGCGCTCCGGCTCGTTCCGCTTCCGGTACTCGCGGGCGAGCAGGAGCCTTTGCCCCGCCACGCCTCGAGAGTACTGGTTGATCACGAGGAGGATCGCCACCGCCCCAAGGATGTCGCGCAACAGCGTGAGGGGATCTCCGGGCTTGCCCCCGGCGACCAGCGCCACGCCGAGAACGATCAAAATCACGAGAACGGTCGCCCCTACCCCCTTCTGGACGCTCTTGCGCAGCGGCGCCTCGTCCTCGGGAGGAAGCGGATAATCGCGGCTGAGCCTGAGACCCATGCCTACGCGGGGACCCTCTCGCCGAGGCCGTACGCCTGCCGGGGGGCCAGCGAACGGGGAAGGTCGTCGACGAGGCGGCGACGGACCGAGTAGCAACAGTGGCACTCGTCGACGTATCCGTCCGGGTCTACAATCCCGAAGACCTCGGCGAGCCGAGCGGGGCCTCCTTCCAGCAAGGGGCCGCAGATGGGGTCCGCGCCCGGGTCGTAGCGCGACATCAACTCCGGGAACGGGACCTCGAAGCAGTTCCCGATCGTGACCCCCTGGCAGACTTGCACGTTGCCGGATCCGTCCACGTGCACCCTCCTCGGGTCGGCAAGGCGTTCTCTGCGGCATGCGTCGAACGCGGCGGACGGGTGGCGCGGCAAGCCTTCGGCGAGACGTTGGGCCGCGCGGCCTCGCAGCATGACGCCGCCTCCCACGACCGGCTCGCCCTGCTCGGTGGTCGGAGGCGAGACGGTTAGCGGGTCGATCTGGATCGTGCCGCACGAGATGCCCAACGACTCGGCGGCGGCGAGGGCGTTCCGAGAGCGCTCGCTATGGCCGTGATACCCGTCGAGGCTGACGCTCAGACCGTCGAGTCCGAGGGCCGCCAAGGGCCGGAGGCGGTGGACGGCCTCGGATCGGCTGCTCGCCCAGAAGGCGTTGGTGACGATCCCGGACCACAGCCCCTGCTCCTTGGCCATGCGGAGACCGTCCAGAATCAGGCCATATTCGAGGAACGGCTCGCCCCCCTCGAAAAAGACGGTCTTCACCGTCGGCATCCGCTTGATGTCCTCGAACACACGTTGCAGCCGGGCGAGGCTGAACCGGCCGCGCGCGGAAGGGCCGCAGTGCAGGAAGCAGTGGGCGCACTCGTAGGGGCACCGGTAGGTCAGCAGAAAATGGATCCCCTCCAACATGGGCCGTTGCTCCAAAGGCTCTGCCCTTATTAAAGCACTCGGAGCCTGCGCCGACAACCGCTCAAAGCGCTTCGCGGCGGAAGAAGAGTCGGCTTTCCCGATCCGACTTCACGGCCGGCTGGAGGGTCCTGCCGTCCGGACTGAGCTCGAGCGTAAAGGGCCCCTGATTCGCCGGATCGTTCCCCTTGTACCCAAAGACCTCGTTGGGGGTGAAGGTGACGCGACGGCCTTCGGCTTTCCAGGTTCCTTCGACCGGAACAAGCACCGCTGTCATCTCGAACGTGTGATCGGGCTTGACGTTCAGGGAGATCGCTGCCGCGAAACCGTTCGCGAGGTTTGAGAGGGGCGCTTGACGTTCGGGCGGAGCGAGCCGCACGTCCCCTTCCCAACGCCCGACGAGCATCGACTCCGTCGGCGTGCAGCCGAACGCCGCGAGGGCGGCGGCCAGAACGAGAGCATGCTTCACGTCACCGGTTACGAGACCGGGTCGTAGGGGGTTACATACGGCAGGTCCATTTCCTTCCACCGGTTCCAGCCGCCTTTCAGGCTGACCGCGTCGCCGAAGCCCATTTCCTTGAGGACCTTGCAGGCGAGAACGCTGCGGAAGCCGCCGTTTCCGGAGTAGACCATGAACCGTTGCGAACGGTCCTCGAACTTCTTGTAGCGGGACGGATGCTCCAGGTCGGCGCGCACCTCGAGGAAGCCCCGAGGCACGTTCGTCGCCCCCTCCAGGTGGCCTTTGGCGTATTCGTGGGGTTCGCGGACGTCGAGAACCTTCCAGCCTTCCCCGATCAGCCGCTGCGCCTCCTCCGGATCGACCTCGCGGACGGTCTGGAGCGCTTCGTTCACCATGTCGCGAAGGGATTTGGCCATGGCCTATTCTATCTGCCTCGGTGTTCGGTGGTCGGGGTTGGGTGTCAAGTGTTTAGAGCCTCGGCAGCGGACGGCTCCAGCGCGGGGACGGGTGGTTAGCGTGGCTGCCGAGGCAACGGCGCGGTGCTGGGTGTTCGGCAATCGGCATTTGGCAATTACTTGGCGACTTGCTGCACGCGGGTTTCGCGGATGACGGTGACTTTGATCTGGCCGGGGTACTCGAGCTCGTTCTCGATCTTCTTGGCGACGTCGTTCGCCAGCCGGGCGGCGGCGAGATCGTCCACCTCGGTGGGTTTGACGATCAGCCGGATCTCGCGGCCTGCCTGCACCGCGTAGCTGCGCTCGACCCCTCCAAAGGAGTTCGCCAGCTGCTCGAGGGCGGCGAGGCGCTTCAGGTAGTTCTCGAGGTTCTCCCGCCGCGCGCCGGGGCGGGCGGCCGAGATGGAGTCGGCGATGATCACGATCATCGCTTCGGGGGTGTTGGGCTCGATCTCGTAATGGTGGGCGCCGACGGAGTGGAGGACCGACTCCCGCTCCTCCTGGCTCCGTAGGAACTCCATGCCGGTGAGGGCGTGGGGGCCTTCGAACTCCGGGCCGAGCGCTTTGCCGATGTCGTGCAGGAAACCGGCCCGCTTGGCGACCTCGACGTTCAATCCCAACTCGGCGGCGATGGTGGCGGCGAGGCGGGAGACCTCGACGCTGTGGTCGAGGACGTTCTGGGCGTAGCTGGTCCGGAAGCGCAGCCGTCCCATCGTGTCGATGACCTT
The DNA here is from genome assembly GCA_036401135.1 of Fimbriimonas sp. GTDB lineage: Bacteria > Armatimonadota > Fimbriimonadia > Fimbriimonadales > Fimbriimonadaceae > Fimbriimonas. The sequence continues at coordinate 1,356 of DASWVS010000533.1, read as the reverse complement.
GTGGGGAAGGCCGGGGACGTTCGCCCGCTCCATCGCCCGTTCGCCCGCCTCTCGGACCATGCGCTCGACCTCGGCTTGAGCCTTCTCGTAGAGCTCTTCGATGCGGCCGGGATGGATCCTGCCGTCCACCATCAGGTTCATCAGCGCCAGCCTCGCGATCTCGCGGCGCACGGGGTCGAAGCAGGAGATGACGACCGCCTCGGGGGTTTCGTCGATGATCAAGTCGACTCCGGTGACCTGCTCGAAGGCGCGGATGTTGCGTCCCTCCCGGCCGATGATCCGGCCTTTCATGTCCTCGCTGGGAAGCTCGACGACGGCGAGGGTCGCCTCGGTGACGTAGTCGACGATCTGGCGCTGCATCGTGTCGAGGAGGACCTTGCGGGCGCGGCGCTCGGCCTCGGTGACGGCCTGGGTCTCGATCTCCTTGGCGCGGCGCTTGGCGATCTCCTGAAATTCGCTCTCGAGCCGGGAGAGATAGAGGCCGCGCGCCTGGTCCCGAGTGAGTTTGGCGATCTTCTGGATCTCGTCCTCGATCGTGTTCGCGCGCCGCTCGACGCTCTCCTCGCGCTCGGCGAGCAGCCTCTGCTCGCGGATGAGGCCGCTCTCACGCTCGGCAAGCTGGGCCCGGCGCTCCTCGAGCGCCTCGTCCTTTGCGCTGAGCTTGTCCTCGGTGCGCTGGAGCGCTTGGACCTTCTGCCGGGCTTCGTCCTCCGCCTTCTCGCGGATCCGGATCGCCTCCTCCTTGGCCTCCAGGAGGACCGTGTTCGCTTTGAGCTCCGCCTCCTGGGCGATGCGCCGCTCGAGCGCTTCGGCGGCTTCGTGCATGCGACGGGCCTTGATGTAGCTCGGGCGCAGCCAGGCCAGGTACACGACGACGGCTGCCGCCAAGGCCGATATCGATCCCAAAAACGCTTCTGCGGCCTCTTGTCCCATGCTTACTCACTAGACGACGCCAGACGCTCGAGCGCCGACTCGATCGCCTCTTCGCCGAATCCGCGCGAGGCCAAAAACCTGCCGGCCTTGGCTCTTGGCGCTTCCGGCCCGAACTTCCCGACCAGTGCCTGGTAAGCGCTCTCCGCTTCGTCCCGACCTCCCAGGAGATCGTCGACCAACGCCTCGGGCGCACCTTTTTCCAGGAGCCGATGCCGGAGCAGCTCGTCGCCGATCGCGCGGCGTCCCTCGCGACCCATGATTATGGCTTCTGCGACGCGCCGATCGTTCGCGATCCCCTGTTTCCGAAGCCGCTCGAGGACGTCGGGCGTCTGGTCCGCGTACCCTTTGGCTGCCAGAGCCCGTGCGATCTCCGCCTCGAACCGGTCGCGGGTTTCGAGGAGGCGAAGGGCGACGCCATAGGCT
>DASWVS010000532.1:0-4225 GCA_036401135.1 Fimbriimonas sp. | reverse complement strand
CCAACCGTTCGAAGACCACTTTGACGAACGTATGGGGGGCGAACTGTTCCCAGCCCCGGCTTTTGCGCCCGGTGCAGAGTTCCTCTTTCCTAACGAAGCTCCGGCCCTGTCGTCGTGCCAGGTGTCGGAGAACGATCCTCAACGGGTAGTCGAGCCAGACGATGAGGTCGGCCTGGGGCCAGACGAGGTCGCGGGACTGCGGATAGTGCCCGACGACGATCCACTTCTCCTGGTCGATCGCGCGGAGCACGCGCGACCGGTAGGTCTCGAGGTCGGCGCGGGTCCAGTCCGGGTTGAGGTTCAAAGCGTCGAGTTCGACGAGAGGATGCCCCGTTTTCTCCTGCAGCGCCACCGCCAGCGTCGTCTTGCCCGCGCCGGTCGGCCCGATCACCACGATCCGATCCGCAGCCCGGTCGACCGTCATTCCTCGCCACCCGATCGAGCCAGGCCGACGATGGCTTCGGTGATGCTCTCGAGGCTCTGCACGGACGTGTCGTACCGGACGACGCGCGGGCCTTCCGTCACCCCGAAGTCTTGAACGGTTTCACCGATCGAACGGCGCCACTGCCGCAGGAACTCCCGGATCCGCGTTTCGCTCTCGTGCTTGACGATGTGGGGCTGATGGCGCCTCTGGATCCTCTCGACGAGCACTTCGTCGGGCGCATCGAGGATCACGATGTAGTCGAGGTGGCCCGACCAGTAGCGCCTTTCGGAATCAGCGAGCTTGATCGGCGCGTCCGCATGGCTCCGATGGCCCAGCCAGTTCAGCTTGGCCAGCATAAAGATCGGCCCCTGGTCGAAGACCACCGTGCGAAAGTCGCGGTTCAGGTTCTCCTTGAGGTGCAGCTTCGTCAGGTGAAGCAGCAAGCCCACGTGGAGAACCTTGAGGTTCTGCACCTTCATGGTGAGGAGGTGCTTCGCCGCGCACCAGACGAGGGGCAGGCTCGATCGCAGCATCAGCGACCGGTTCCTCCGGCGCTGAAACCCTTTGATGATGCATATCGAATCGGACGACTCTTCGAGAGCCTTCACGAGCGTCGTCTTTCCGGCGCCCGAAGGTCCGACGATCTCGATGACGAGGGGCATCCCGACGACCCTCGGTCGGTTGCCTTTGCGCCTGTCCGTTGCTGCGACCATTTCCTTCATGCCAGTTCAGCCTGGAACGAGCCTCCGGGCACGTTCGACAAGAGAGCGGCGGCTGTCTCGCGGCAATCCCAACCGAAACGCTGTCGCCAACAGCAGGAGGAAGGTCAGAATCACGCCGGGTAGCCACACGAGCCATCGCGTCACCAAAAATTCCTGGCTGGCGAAGGCGGAAACCGAATAGAGGGCGGCCATCACCATGGCCGGCCGTGCGATGCTGGCGAACGCGGGGACGGAGCCGAGCTCTAGGTTCCTGCGAATCAGGATCGGATAGCCCAGCGACAGCAGCGAGCGCCCAAGGATGAGCCCGCTGCAAAGGCCAACGATCCCGTACCGCGGGATGAGCAGGACGGCGAGCCCGATGGCGAGCGCGGTCGATACCAACCCGAGGATCGACTTGGCCCTCACCCGCAGGGTGGCGTTGACGGTTTCAGAGTCCGCCTGGATGAAGACGAACTGGGTCGTGAGCAGAATGATCAGGATGTCCGCCAAGTGCCCCGCGTAGTTGTCCAGGCCGACCCACATATGGATGAACGAGCGGTTCCAGACCAGGATCGTCCCGCCGGCGGCCGCCATCATCAGCCATCCGAAGGAGAGCATCTCCCCCCGGAGCTCGAGCACCCGGTCGTGCCGCTTCTCGCGCAGCAGCCTTCCCAGGCCGGTGACGGCCGAGTTCAGAATCGCGGGGATCGTGTAGATGAGCACGTTCGCCGCGTAGGAGGAGAGCGTGTAGTCGGTCACCAGGTGGGCCGACGCCACGATCCCGAGGACCACGACGTCGCAGGTGACGATCAGCTTGCTGACGATCGAGGTGCCGAAGAAGGACAGGCTGATGCGGGCGAAAGCCTTGGTCCCGGACCATGTCGGGCGGACGAGCCGGAACCACTTGAGCGTCGACTTGACCACGGTCAGGGCGACGAAGCTCGTCACGAGGGAAAGGATCACCTGCGCCGCCGCCAGCCCGGGCAATCCCAACCCGAAGTACACCACGCCCGCCGAGGCGAACCCGCCGACGATCGAGATCACCGTCCGCACGACCATCCGCCGATAGCGGAGGTTCATCCCTTCCAGCACCGTTTCCGGGAGGTGCACCAGGCTTGCGAACGCGAAGTTGAGGATCAGGATCGCACAGGAGATGCGGACGGTTGCGACGTCGGCGGCACCGACCTTCGCGACAAGCGGAAACCCCCAGACGAGGATCCCTCCCAGTCCCAGGAGGAAGGGCAGGAACAGCAGCCAGACCCCGATCGTGTCGCCGATCGCTTGCTGCTTCTTGGAGTGATCCGGGTTGGACTGCTCGTTGACGAGCACCCACTTGAGGGCGACCGTGGGGCGGCCGTCGGCGGTGACGAGGTAGCTCACCGTCTTGAGCAGCATCTGCCATATTCCGAACAGCGACTTGCCGAGGCCCCCCAGAAGGATCGGGGTGACCAGCAGCATGACCACCGTTCGCGCCGTGAAATCGAGCAGGTACGACGCGGCGTTCAGGCCGGCCTTTTTCGTAAGATTGTGCGCCGACTTGGGAGACTCCGGCTCCGTCGTCGTCGCACGCTCGATCTCGATAGTCATGGCGTGGGGCGGGCGATTACCTGAGCCCGAAGATGAAGCTCAGGGGCGAGAGGATGTCGCGCCACTCGAACCGACGGTCGTTCTTGGTTGGAACGTAGAGGACGTCGCCCGGCTCGAGGTTCACGTTCTGCGCCAGGTCCTTCGTCCGCATCATCTGGTCGAGGTTCACCGGCAGCACCGTCGCCTTCCCGTTCACCACGCGGATGATCCCGGCTTTCCCGATGTCCCCGGTCTGCGATTGCCCTCCGGCCAGGCTCAGGGCGTCCAGCGCCGAAAGCTTCTTGACTTCGGGCAACGGGTATTGGCCGGGACGGTTGACCTGTCCCATCACCGCGATCTTGGTTTCCGTCTCGGGAATAAAGAGGACGTCGCCGGCTTGGAGCTTGAAGGCGCGGATCTCGTCGGTGACGATGCCGCGCGCGACCATGGGCTCGAGGTTCAGAGGAAGCAGCGTCGACCCACGCATGACGGTAGCCCGGGTCAGCGCCGCGGATTCGGTGACGTTTCCCGCTTGCGACAGGAGCGCCGCCAAGTTCGTGCCGTCCTCTGCGATCTCGTAGGATCCCGGCTTGCTGACCTGGCCCATCACGTAGACCTTGTCGAGCGCGGGGTCCCGCTCTTCGAGGAGCACGAGGTCGTCCGGGGTGAGCACGGGGTTGGCGTCCGTGTCCGGCTTCAGGCTCGCCTCGGCCATCTCAAAAGCATCGACCTTGCCCGACGTGTGGACGACCCGGCCCGTCACTTTGCCGGGGCGCGCGTTCAGCCCGCCGGCGGTCGCGATCAGGTCCAGCACCCTCCAGTTCGCCTTCAGGTTATAGCCGCCTGGGTTCTTCACCGGACCGACGATCCGGACGAGCCGGGACCGGACCTCCTTAACCGTCACCGTTACCTGGACGTTGTTGCGGGTCTTCTCGAGAAGAGCCTTGATTTCGCTGGCGAGCGCCGCCGCGGTCTTCCCGGCTGCTTTCAGGGTTCCGGCCCAGGAGTAGGTGATGGTCCCGTCGGCGAGTACCGTCAGCTCCTTGTCCATCCCCTCGTGGCTCGAGACCGAGATCTCGAGGATGTCGTCGACGCCGATGACGTAGTCGCTGCCGGCTTGCGCTCCGGCAAGACGGGCCATGAGCATGGCCATCATCAGAAGAACCGAGACCTTAAATTTCATTTCATGCCTCCATGGGCGATTCGTCAAACCTGGACCGGGCCCGAAGTCGGGGGCTTCGGGTCCGAGTCGTTCGGGGAGGGCTCCGGCGTCTCCGAGACCGCGCGGCTGGGGAGTTCCGGCGTCTGCCAGGCGGGCAGCCCCTGGAACACCCCGTAGGCGGTGGAGCGGGCTCCATAGTAGAAGGCGTTCTCCATCTCTTGGCTGCCGACCTGGTTGAAAACCACGCCGATGACGTTCGCCCTCGCCTGCCGCATCAGGTGCACCGCGTAGTGGAGCGAAGCCTCCTTGACCTTGCCCGGCTCGGCGATGAAGATCACCCCGTCCACGAGGGACGCCACGATCTGGGCATCG
>DASWVS010000531.1:0-4909 GCA_036401135.1 Fimbriimonas sp. | reverse complement strand
GAACCATCCAACCCACTTCTTCACGACCGTCCGAGTCTCTGGCGAGTCGTAAAGCCGGGGGCCTCGATAGCAGGCCTGCGCCCCGTAGCCGAAGTTGTTCGCCAGATGCATCCCGTAGTCGTCGAGGTGCTCGCGCAGCGGCTCGATCGTCGCCTCCGGACCGCCACCCTGGTACTCCACCAGCGGCACCATCATCCATCCCATGCTGGGCGTCTTCTCCCAGGTGCCGTCGTACAGGTTCTGCCGGGCGTGGATGTGCTGCTGCTCCCGGGGCAGGGACCAGTTTGTCTCCCGGTAGCCCATCCCCGTCTTGTTCGATCCGACGAGGAAGTAGTTGTCGGGCACGTTCAGATAGATGCCTCTGCTTCGGCACCAGCGGTAGAAGTCGGCGATCGTCTGGTACTGCGTCCACTGGGAGTCCTCGAGCCCCCGGTGGCCGGGGTGCGAGGTCGAGGCGCAAGTATCGCCCGGGTAGCTCCCGTCGTGCTCGAGGAGGTCGAACCCCGTTTCCGAGAGGAACGTCCTGACCTTCTCGAAATAGCTTCGCCCCCACTCGCTCCCGAGGCAAGGCGAAGCGCCGAACGCAGGCTTCGGGTTCACCACGTCGTTCTCTGCATCGATGTGACGGCTCGCAAGGAGGGAATACCCGCCGAGGCGAAGCCCCTTCGAGTGGGCGTAGTCCACGAACCCCTTGAACTTGGCGAGGTTTTCCGGCGAAACGTCCTCCATGTCCAGGCCGCTCCAGAACGAGATGACGACCATCTCGAAGCCGCAGTCCGCCGCCTGGTCGATCGCCTCGTGGACCACCTTCGGGTCCGTCGAGGTGAGGTGCAGCATGATCGGGTTGTCGGCCACCCAGGGCGCCACCGTCCGATACATCCGCCTTACGGCGAGTCCCTGGCGCTCACGATCGGTGGAGTCGTGATAAAGCTCGAAAACCTTGAAGGTGCTGAAGCTCTCTCCAGGCTTGAGCTCGAAGCCGGGACCGACGGGCGGCCGAACCGACAGCCGGCACGGCGTCTTCAGTTCGTAGTTCACCTGAGTCGTGTATTCCGGCTCGGGCTCCCAGTACACGGTCCTGTTCGCGTTGGTGACCGCCATGCCCCCGAAGGAGTAGTCCGTCAGGACCGTCAGGTTCGGCTTGCGCCACTCCGGGCTTGGATCGACGACGGAGTCCGACTCCACCAGGCTCAGTCGCTCGACTTCGAAACGGTCGATGCGGACCGGCTTGCTCCTGTCGTTCCGTAGCACAACCTGCTTCGTCAGGAGAGGGATTCCCGCGTAGCTGGTGTACGCGACGTCCGCGGAAAGGCTCTCCCCCTGGTAGTGGAGCACGAGCGAAGCCTCTTCAACGGTCGCCCCTTTGAACTCGAGACTGCCGGGGGACGGCTTGAGCGAGGGGATCCACTTTACGTCCAGGTACGCCCGATCCGGCTGGCCTTCCAGACCTCCGACGGTCACTTCCTTGCCGTCGAGGACGAATACCGCCTCCGGCCCGACCGCCCGCAGCAGCTCCTCCCCCGACGCATGGTTGTAGATCGAGGTCGTGGTTCCCCGTGCGAACTGCCGCGTGACGAGGCCGTTGGTCAATGCGAAGCCGCTTTCGGTGCGCAGAATGCGAGCCGGATACGGATCGGCATCAAGGAGCCAGTCCTTCAGTGCAGGCTCCGCATGAAAAACAGGCAACGAAAGCAGCATCGCTCCGAGCACCACCATTCGTTCACAGTCTAGCTTGAACGCTCCACTGCGCCCTCATGGGTTCAAGGCTCTGGACCGAGCAATTGCTTCTAGCATCAGGCGCGCTCGCGATCGACGTGCGCCGGTCGACGAGCGTTCCAGATCCTGGAGCTGGCGAACGAGGCTCTCGTCCCAGATCTTCGCAGCTAGCTGGCAATACCTCCGGAACTCTCGCCGGCCTCGGTTCTTGGCGGCTTCCAAACAGACTTGCCGAAGACCTTCCCTGGTGCCTTCGTCTAGGTCAGCTTTTCGCAACTCATCCAGCAGTTCCTCTTTCCAATAGCCCGAGCGGAAGAACACCGGATCTTCCTCCAAGAATTGGACGAGTATATGAGACATCGATCGGTCTCCCACAGAAAGCCTTCGACAAGCTTCATGGAAGAGTGGGTTCTGAAGGTCCCAAAGCGCTTCCTTATACGCCTCCATCGCCTCCGGCGAGTACCGGCGACGGACTTCCGCCTGAAGCCGATTCGCCCGGGCGATCATTTCCGGATCAACAAAACGAACGGCATCAGACCGACAAACCGGGACCGCCACTCGGCGAGTGGCGGTCTAAAGCCCTACAGCTTGTGCTTTGCGATCGAGTCGTCTTTGCGAACCTTTTCGGCGGCGGCTTCCGCCCGGTCGCAGAACTGCTCCGGGGTGATCTCCGCGTTCAGCATCGAAGTGAGAGCGTTCTCAACTTCCGTCTCGAGGGACGGGTACCACTGCCGCATGATGTAGGACCACACGGTCTTGCTCTCCCGGAACGCCTTCGCCGGCTCGACGAGCGTCGCCGGCAGGTTCGCCTGGTCGCTCCCCTTGATCGCCATCAGCGTCGCCTTCTGCTCGACGAACTCCTTCGCCTTGGGCAGGGACGTCAGAAACTTGAAGAATGAGATCGCCGCCGAAGCGTTCTTCGCGTCCTTCGGCACCATCCAGGGTTCGATCGAGATCTGGATCGCGGTCGGGTCGCCCTTGCCGTCCTTCACCGCCGGCGGGAGCATGAACTGCATCTTCGCCTCCGGCGGCATGACCTTCTGCATCTCGGAATAGAGCCACGTTCCGCACGGGATCAGCGCCGCCTTCCCGTTCAGGAACTCCGTCTGCGACTCGGTGTGGCTCAGCCCCACCGCGCCCTTCTGGTAGTACCCCTTAGCCCGCAACTCGTCGATCATCTTCGCCGCCTGCAGTACCGAGGCCGACTTCCAAGCGCCCGGCACGAGGTTCTGCATGTCGTCGACCGCCTGCTTGCCGCCCAGGCTCTGCGTCCAGGGGAGCAGCATCCCTTCGATCATGTAGTAGGGGTACTTGCCCTGGAACGTGATCGGGGCGATCCCCTTGGCCTTGATCTTCTCGCACAGCGCGAGGAGCTCGTCGTACGTCTTCGGGACGTCCCAGCCGTTCTTCGCGAACGTGTCCGGGTTATACCACCACCCCTGCATGTTGAAGAAGTAGGGAAGCACGTACTGCTTTCCGTTCTTCTGGCCAAGCTTCAGGATCGACTCCTCGAAGGTGTCCCGCCACTTGCCCTGGCCGTCGTAAGCGGGCGAGTCGAGCGCCTTGTCCAGTTCCATCAGTTGGCCTTCCTCGACCAGCGCCCAGTGGTCCATTCCCCAGCCGGGGTACATCAGGTCCGGCGGGCTCCCCGCCACGAGCTTCGGCTTGAGCTGCTCCCACACCCGCGGATTGCCGTCGACCTTCACGTCGAGGCCCTGGTTCTTGGCGGCGAACTCCTTCGCCGCCTGCTCGTAAAAGTCGATCCCGTAGCCGCCCTTGAAGGCGACGACCTCGAGCGAGCCCTTGGGCTTCGCTTCGCCGGTCGGCGCGTACGTCGGGTTCATCGCCGACATCCCCGAGCCCGATCCGCCCCCCGAAGTCCCGCAACCCACGAGCGCCAACGCGCCCAACAGAGCGAACGTCATCCTCATGGCAACAGAGTAGCACCGATCGCCCGGATTCGAGCGGTGCTTCGGCCGTCCGGATGTCCCCATAATGGGGAATGCAACCAGAGCCTGCGATCGTCCCGCGGCCCACCTCGATCGCCTTTTCCGACGGCGAGTTCCTGCTGACCCCGAAAACCAAGATCGACGTCGCCGATCGGAACCGGGAACTGGGAGAGCAGCTCCGCGCCTTCCTCCGCCCCGCCACCGGGCTCCCGCTCGAGATTGTGGCCGAACCCGTCGACGACGCGATCGAGATCCGCCTCGACGAGACCCTTTCCCGCTTGGGCCCCGAGGGGTATCGCCTCAACATCGAGCCGAAGCAGGTCCGTATCGAGGCCTACCGGACGGCAGGGGCCTTTTTCGGCATCCAGACGCTTCGCCAACTGCTCCCTCCCCAGATCTACCGCAAAGCCAGGGTCGAAGGCATCCCTTGGGCGGTCCCTTGCCTCCGGATCGAAGACCGGCCGCGTTTCGCCTGGAGGGGCGCGCTGATCGACTCGTGCCGGCACATCCTGCCAAAAGAAGGCATCCTCCGCTTCCTCGACACGCTCTCGGCGCACAAGCTGAACACCTTCCACTGGCACCTCACCGACGACAACGGTTGGCGCCTCGAGATCCGCAAGTACCCGAAGCTCACCGAGATCGGCGCCTGGCAGCCCGAGTGGCTCGAGGAGTACGATCCGCCTAAGCCGAAGTCCGGCACCCGGGGAGGTTTCTATTCTCAGGAAGACGTTCGGGAGATCGTCGCCTACGCTGCCGCGCTCCAGATCGACATCGTCCCCGAGATCGAGATGCCCGGCCATTCCGGCGCAATCGTCGCCTCCTACCCGGAAACCGGCGTCCCCGGCTCCAACGTGCTGAACACCGAGGACTCGACGGTCCGATTCCTGCAGGACGTGCTGGACGAGGTGATGGAGCTCTTCCCGTCCCAATTCATCCACGTCGGCGGAGACGAGGTCGACAAGGGCCCCTGGAAGAACGACCCGCGCACCCAGGAGCTTCTGAGGCAGCGAGGTTTGAAGGACGAGAACGAGCTCCAGAGCTGGTTCATCCGGCAGATGGACGCCTACCTCGACTCCAAGGGAAGACGCCTCGTCGGGTGGGACGAGATCCTCGAAGGCGGGCTCGCCCCCGGCGCCACCGTCATGAGCTGGCGCGGGATGCAGGGAGGCATCGACTCCGCCAAGGCCGGCCACGACGTTGTCATGACCCCCTCCAGCCACACCTACTTCGACTACTACCAGGCC
>DASWVS010000530.1:0-1961 GCA_036401135.1 Fimbriimonas sp. | reverse complement strand
GGGAGAGATGATCGCGTGGCGGTCGCTCGAGGACGCCGACATCGAGAACCATGGGTCCGTCACCTTCCTTCCCGCACCCGGCGGGCGAGGGACCGAGGTCCGGGTGGAGATGGAGTACAACCCGCCGGCAGGAAAACTCGGAGTGGCGATCGCCCGCCTGTTCGGCGAGGAGCCCCAGAGTCAGATCCACGAGGACCTGCTGCGGCTGCGCGCGCTGATGGAGGCCGGCGAGGTCCCGACGACCGACGGGCAGCCCAGCGACAAGGTCCGCCGCGCCAAGGGCCTCCTCGGTACGAGGCTTACCGGCCCCGGTCTCACCGAGGAGCAGATGGCGGAGGTCAACGGATGAAGGCGGTCTGCTGGAACGGCAAGCACGACGTCCGGGTCGAGACGGTCCCGGATCCCCAGATCCTCAACCCGCGGGACGCGATCGTGCGGATCACGACCACCGCGATCTGCGGGAGCGACCTGCACCTCTACAACGGCTACATCCCCTCGATGCTGCCGGGAGACGTCCTCGGACACGAGTTCATGGGAGAGGTCGTGGAGGTGGGCTCCGAGGTCCGCGAGCTCAGCACCGGCGACCGTGTGGTCGCCGCCTTTTCGATCGCCTGTGGGGGATGCTTCCATTGCCAGCGGCAGCAGTTCAGCCTCTGCGACAACAGCAACCCCAGCGCCGCGACCACCGAAAAGATCTATGGCCACTCGCCCTGCGGCATCTACGGCTATTCCCACATGATGGGGGGTTACGACGGAGGCCAGGCGGAGTACGTGCGGATCCCGTTCGCCGACGTGGGCACGATCAAGGTGCCGGAAGGTCTCCGCGACGAGCAGGTTCTCTTCCTCTCCGACATCTTCCCGACCGGGTACATGGCGGCCGAGAACGCCAATATCGAGCCGGGCGACGTCGTCGCCGTCTGGGGCTGCGGACCCGTCGGCCAGTTCGCGATCCGAAGCGCCCTGATGCTCGGGGCCGAGCGGGTGATCGCCATCGATCGCGAGCCCTACCGTCTCGATATGGCGGAGAGGGCCGGGAACGTGGAGTCGATGAATTTCGAGAAGGTCAACGTCGTCGAGGAGCTGATCGAGCGCACCGGCGGGCGCGGGCCGGACGGCTGCATCGACTGCGTCGGCACCGAGGCCCTCGGCCACGGCGCAGGGGCGATCTTCGATTGGGCCAAGCAGATCGCCCGCCTGCAGAGCGACCGGCCGAACGTCCTTCGGCAGGCGATGCAGGCGTGCCGCAAGGGCGGCTCGATCTCCATCCCCGGCGTCTACGGAGGGATCATCGACGGGGTGAACTTCGGCTCCGCGTTCAACAAGGGGCTGACCTTCAAGATGGGGCAGACGCACGTTCAGAAATACATGCAGCCTCTGATGGAGCGCGTCCAGCGGGGCGACATCGATCCGAGCTTCGTCATCAGCCACCAAGCCTCGCTCGAAGAGGCGCCGAAGATGTACGAGACGTTCAAGTGGAAGCAGGACGAATGCATGAAGGTGGTCATGAAGCCCGCAGCCTAACCGTAATATCTTGGCAACTATCACTTTTCTACACCGAACCGGAACCTAGACCCCAACGGGAGAACACAAACAGATATGGACGTCATCACCGAAAGCCAACTCAGGAATCTGATCCAGGCTGGGAACCCTCCTTGCGTGTCGATCTTTCTGCCCACGCACCCGGAGAGCCGCGACGTTCGCCAGGACCCGATCCGGCTGAAGAACCTTCTGCGTCAGGCCGAAGACGATTTGGTCCAGCACGGCATGCGCGGCACCCTTGCCCGCGACCTTCTCGAGCCGGCGAGACAACTCCTGGACGATCCAGGCTTCTGGACGGGCCCTGCAGGTTCGCTCGCGGTCTTCCTCTGCGAAGGCTACAAGCAGATCTGGCGGCTGCCGATCGAGGCCGAAGAGCAGGCGATCGTCAACGACAAGTTCGAGATCAAGCCTCTGTTGCCCAT